>DASRYN010000199.1:0-3718 GCA_035687185.1 Pseudoxanthomonas sp.
TGGCCAGGTAGTGCTCGGCCAGCACGTGCGACACGCACTGCGTGACGCGCTTGCCCATCGGGATGTGCAGGAACTCGTTGGGCCCGTGCGCGTTCGAGTGCGGGCCCAGCACGCCGGTGATCATGAACTGCGCGCCCGGGAACTTCTCGCCCAGCATGCCCATGAACGGGATGGTGCCGCCTTCGCCCATGTACATGGCCGGCTTGCCGAACGCGGCCTGCGAGGCCGCCTCGATGGCCGTGGTCAGCCACGGCGACTGCGCCGGCGCGTTCCAGCCGGTGGAAGCCTTCTCCAGCTCCAGCTCGACCTGGGCGCCGTTGGGCGGGTCGCGCAGGAGCACGTCCCTGAGCAGCTCGCCGGCGCGCTTGCCGTCCAGCGTCGGGGGCAGGCGCAGCGACAGCTTCACCGAGGTGTAGGGGCGCAGCACGTTGCCCGCCGAGGACAGCGGCGGCATGCCGTCCACGCCGGTCACCGACAGCGCCGGCCGCCAGGTGCGGTTGAGCACCAGCTCGGCCAGGTCGCCCGACATCGGGCTCATGCCGTCCAGGAACGGGAACTTGTCGTACACCGCCTTGCCCAGCACGCCGGCGACCTTGTGCGCCTGCTCCCGCCGCTCGGCCGGGATCTCGACGTGGAGGCCCTCGACCACGATGCGGCCGGTGGCCTCGTCCTCCAGGCGCGAGAGCAGCTGGCGCAGCAGCCGGAAGCTCGACGGCACGATGCCCGAGGCATCGCCCGAGTGCACGCCCTCGTGCAGCACCTTCACCGTGAGGTTGCCGCCGGCCAGGCCGCGCAGCGAGGTGGTGCACCACAGCTGCTCGTAGTTGCCGCAGCCCGAGTCCAGGCACACGACCAGCGAGGGCTTGCCGATACGCGGCGCCAGGTGGTCGACGTAGGCCGGCAGGTCGTAGCTGCCCGATTCCTCGCAGGCCTCGATCAGCAGCACGCAGCGCGCGTGCGGCACGCCCTGCTGCTCCAGCGCCTGGATGGCGGCCAGCGAGCCGTAGATCGCGTAGCCGTCGTCGGCGCCGCCGCGGCCGAACAGCTTGTCCCCGCGCAGCACCGGCTTCCACGGGCCCAGGTCCGGGTCCCAGCCGGTCATCTCCGGCTGCTTGTCCAGGTGGCCGTAGAGCAGCACGGTGTCCTCGCCCGAGTCCGGCCCGGTGGCCGGGATCTCGGCGTAGATCAGCGGGGTGCGGCCGGGCAGGCGCACCACCTCGACCTGCAGGCCGGGGATGGACTGCGCGCGCGCCCACGACTCCATCAGCCGCACCGCGGCGTCCATGTGGCCGTTGGCCTCCCAGTCGCGGTCGAACATCGGCGACTTGTTGGGGATGCGGATGTACTCGACCAGCTGCGGGACGATGTCGTCGTCCCACTTCTCGGCGATGTACTTCTCGGCGCTGGCCGGATCGAGCCGGTTGGTGTCCATGGAGGCTCCGGGAAAAGGAATTGACGCCCATTCTACGTCCTGCCCTGTAGGAAAGTTCCTACAGAGGATTGGGTAGTTGCCCGGCTGTTTGGATGCATTCACGGCGATACCGTTCGCGGCATGTGGCGCGGGAGACTGGGGCCACCGGGGATCTCGGCAGGAAGCCGTCCCGGTAATTCCACCAACCAAGCCACAAGGAGTGTTGCCATGAAGCCGTTTCTGGTTCTGTTGAAGTCGCTGGTGCTGTGCGTGGTGCTGCTGGCCGGGTCCGCGATCGCGGCCGACAAGGTCAACATCAACACCGCCGATGCCGCGCAGCTGGAGAAGGTCCTGGTCGGTATCGGGCCCTCGAAGGCGGAGGCGATCGTCCAGCACCGCAAGGACAACGGGCCCTTCAAGAGCGTCGACGAGCTGGCGCTGGTGAAGGGCATCGGACTGAAGACGGTGGAACGCAACCGGGACCTCATCACGGTCGGGGCCGTTCCGGCCCAGCGGGCCAAGCCCGCGCCCACCGCGCAGACCAAGCCGGTGGCGCGCCGCTGATGACCCGGTCGCGGCTGCGGCGATGAACGCCGCGGCGGCCAAGGTTGGGCAAGGACGCCTTGGACTGGCCAGGAAGGCCCCCTTATTCGGCGCCGGCAGCACGCAGGGAGGCGTGGCCGGCACCTGCTGGCAGGGATGCGAAGAGGGAGGCAGGGAGCCGACAGGGATGTGACCATCGCCCGGTGATGCACAGGGAGTGCAGCCGGGCGATGTTTTATCCGGCATCCGCCATCCGCCATTCGGCGGCCCCGGCACACTCGCGCTGCAAACTGCGGCCGGTCCGGGACCTTCGACGGCCTGCGGGGTGCCACGTGCGGCACAATCGCCGCATGTTTCCCGGCCCGCTGCTCCACCTTCCCGCCCACGAGTATCGCCGCGAGCGCTGGCGCAACGGTGCCGGCTGGACGCGGGAGATCCTGGCCTTGCCGCACGCGTCCGACTGGGCCTTGCGCCTGTCCGTGGCGGAGATCGAAAGCCCGACGGCCTTTTCCTCCTTCCCCGGCGTGGAACGGGAACAGGTGCTGCTGTCCGGCAACGGCCTGCGCCTGGAGTTCGGCGGAAGCGAGGCGACCACGCTGCTGCCGCCCTACCAGCGCTGCCGGTTCGCCGGCGCCTGCGCGCCGACCGGCGTGCCGCTGGACGGGCCCGTCCAGGTGTTCAACCTGATGTGGCGGCCGGCCCTGCTGGAGGCGCGGCTGCTGCATCGCCCGCTGGTGGGCGGCATGCTCTGCTTCGGCGGCGAGGCCACCGCCTGGGCGGTATACCTGCTCGGCGGATCGGCGCGGATCGTGGAGGACGGCGGCGACTGCCGGCTGGAGGCAGGCGACACCGCCTGGCTCCCGGGCGGGATGCGGCGCCGCTACGTGATCGAGGGCGCGGGCGAGGCGCTGATGGTGAGGTTCGACCGCGCGGGAACCGGCCCGGACGCGTCGCCCGCGCCGTAACCCGGCTCAGTAGACGTCGCGCCGGTAACGGCCCTGGATGCGCAGCGCGTCGCGGGCGTCCTCGCCCAGCAGTTCGGCCAGCGTCGCGTCCACCGCCGGCGCCATGCCGCTGGCGTTGCCGCAGACCAGCACGTGGGCGCCCTGCGCGACCCAGGCGCGCAGTTCGTCGCCGGCGGCGAGCAGGCGGTCCTGCACGTAGCGTCCGCGCGTGGCGGCCGCACCGCGCCCGTCGGCATGCGCGGCGCCGTCGCGGGAGAAGGCCAGGTCCAGCCGCTGCAGCCAGCCTTGGGCCTGCCACTCGCGGAGTTCCCCGCCGTAGAAGAAGTCGTGCGCGGCATGGCGTTCGCCGAACAGCAGCCAGTTGCGCCGCGCGCCGGCGGCGATGCGCGCGCACAGGTGCGCGCGCAGGCCGGCGATGCCGGTGCCGTTGCCGACGAGGACCAGCGGCGCCTCCGGCGGCGGCGCATGGAAGCCCGGGTTGGCGCGCAGGCGAAGGTCCACCGTGCCGCCGACCTCGGCGTGGCGGCACAGCCAGCCGCTGCCCAGGCCCAGGCTGCCATCGGGATGACGCATCTCCCGTACGAGCAGGCGCAGCCGGCCTTCCGCGGGGACGGAGGCGATCGAGTACTCCCGGTGCGGCAGCGGGCGCAGGCGCTGCGCCACCTCCGCCGGGCCCAGGCCGTGCAGCGCTTCGGCCGCGGGCAGGTGGGAACGCGCCAGCAGCGCGGACAGCGGCAGGGGCCGGCCGCCGTCCTCGACCGGCTCGTCCCCCGACAGCCCCAGTGCGCGCAGCAGCGCC
>DASRYN010000200.1:0-2937 GCA_035687185.1 Pseudoxanthomonas sp.
CTCGCTCTCCCGGGGCCCTGCCCCCCGGTCCCCAGTACCGGCTCCACCACCATGCCTGACGCCGGCCTCGCCAGCGCCGGCAGCGCGGAGGCGGACGTCGGCGACGTTGGCGTCGCCGAGGTCCTGGCCGCGCAGTCGCGGCTGCGCCGCTACCTGCCGGTCACCCCGATGCACCACGCCGAGCGCTTCGGCGTGTGGCTGAAGCTGGAGAACCTGCAGCGCACCGGCTCGTACAAGGTGCGCGGCGCGCTCAACGCGCTGCTGGCCGCGCGCGAGCGCGGCGACCGCCGGCCGGTGATCTGCGCCTCGGCGGGCAACCACGCCCAGGGCCTGGCCTGGGCGGCCTACCGCCTGGGCGTGCAGGCGATCACGGTGATGCCGCACGGCGCGCCGCAGAACAAGATCGCCGGCGTGGCCCACTGGGGCGCCACCGTGCGCCAGCACGGCGACAGCTACGACGAGGCCTACGAGTTCGCGCTACAGCTGGCCGAGCACAACGGCTACCGCTTCCTGTCCGCGTTCGACGACCCGGACGTGATCGCCGGCCAGGGCACGGTCGGCATCGAGATCGCCCCGCACGCCCCGGACGTGGTCATCGTGCCCATCGGCGGCGGCGGCCTGGCCTCGGGCGTGGCGCTGGCGCTCAAGTCGCAGGGCGTGCGCGTGGTCGGCGCCCAGGTCGAGGGCGTGGATTCCATGGCCCGCGCCATCCGCGGCGACACCGCGCCGCGCGACCCGGCCCGCACCCTGGCCGACGGCGTGCGCGTGCGCACGCCCGGCTTCATCACCCGGCGCCTGTGCGCGCGCCTGCTCGACGACGTGGTCATCGTCCGCGAGGCCGAGCTGCGCGAGACCGTGGTCCGGCTGGCGCTGGAGGAGAACCTGATCGCCGAGGGCGCCGGCGCCCTGGCCCTGGCCGCGGGCCGCCGCGTGGCCGGCCGCCGCAAGTGCGCCGTGGTCTCCGGCGGCAACATCGACGCCGCCGCGCTTTCCGGGCTGCTGGCCGAGGTCCGGCCGCGGCCGCCGCGGCGCCCGCGGCGGCGCACCGGCGGGCTGCAGCCGGCCGAACCGCGCACCCCGGTGGCATCCGGCCGCGCAACCGCTACCCTGTCCGTTACCACCACCCCCGTCATTCCGGCGCCGACCGCGCCGCAGCCAGTCAGCGAAGAGGAGTTCACCTGGTGAACGCGCCCCAGTCCCAAGCCCAACCCCAGGTCTCCCCGGCCCGCATCCGGGTGTTCGACACCACCCTGCGCGACGGCGAGCAGTCGCCCGGCTGCAGCATGACCCCGCCGCAGAAGCTGGTGATGGCCCGCGCCCTGGCCGAGCTGGGCGCCGACGTCATCGAGACCGGCTTCCCGGCCAGCTCGCAGTCCGACCGCGAGGCGATGGCGCTGATCGGCCGCGAGTTGCGCGATCCGGTGCTGGCCGTGCTCTCGCGCTGCCTGCGCGCGGACATCGACACCTCGCTGCGCGCGCTGCAGGCCGCGGCCCGGCCGCGCCTGCACCTGTTCCTGTCCACCAGCCCGCTGCACCGCGAGCACAAGCTACGCATGAGCCGGCAGCAGGTGCTGGACATGGCCGTCGAGCACATCGCCTACGCGCGCCAGTTCGTCGACGACATCGAGTTCTCCACCGAGGACGGCACCCGCACCGAGGAGGACTTCCTGCACGAGGTGGTGGCCGCCGCCATCGCCGCCGGCGCCACCACCATCAACGTCCCCGACACCGTCGGCTTCACCACGCCGGAGGAGATCCGCGGCCTGTTCCAGCGCCTCATCGCGCAGGTCCCGGGCGCCGGCAACGTCGTCTTCAGCGCCCACTGCCACAACGACCTGGGCCTGGCCGTGGCCAACACCCTGGCCGCCATCGAGGGCGGCGCGCGCCAGGTGGAATGCACCATCAACGTCATCGGCGAGCGCGCCGGCAACTGCGCGCTGGAGGAGATCGTGATGGCGCTGAAGGTGCGCGGCGCGTTCTTCGAGGCCGACACCGGCATCGACAGCCGCCGCCTGGTGCCGACCTCGCAGCTGCTGCAGCGCCTGATCGGCATGCACGTGCAGCGCAACAAGGCCGTGGTGGGCAGCAACGCCTTCGCCCACGAGTCGGGCATCCACCAGCACGGCATGCTGCGCCACCGCGGCACCTACGAGATCATGCGCCCCGAGGACGTGGGCTGGCCCTCCTCGCAGATGGTGCTGGGCCGCCACAGCGGCCGCGCCGCGGTCGAGCAACGCCTGCGCGCGCTGGGCTACTACCTGGAGGAAGCCGAGCTGGAGCTGGTCTTCTCCCAGTTCAAGGCGCTGTGCGAGCAGCAGCGCGTGGTCACCGACGCCGACCTGCAGGCGCTGATGCAGGACGCCGGCGACGGCGAGGGCTACCGCCTGGCCTCGATGACGGTCAGCGACCGCGGTCAGCGCGCCAGCGCGACCGTGGAACTGTCCGACCCGGACGGCCGCCGCGTCTCCGAGACCGCCGAGGGCGACGGCCCGGTGGACGCGCTGTTCGCGGCGCTGTCGGCCGCCACCGGCGTGCAGCTGGCGCTGGAGAGCTACCGCGTGCACAGCGTCGGCCTGGGCGCCGACGCGCGCGGCGAGGCCAGCCTGAGCGTGCGCCACGGCGAGGACGAGTACGAAGGCACCGGCACCAGCCGCGACATCATCGAGGCCAGCGCGCTGGCCTGGCTGGACGTGGCCAACCGCCTCCTGCGCCAGCGACGCGGCGCCGCCAGCGAGCAGCTGGCCACCGCCTGAGCCGCCGCCGGCGCGCGCCGGCGGCCCCCGTCCGACCCCATGCCCCGCGGGCCCGCGCCCGCGGCGAGGAAACTCCTGATGCCGATCGCCGAAAGCAGCCAGGCCGCCAGCCTCACCTTCGACGCCGCCGTGTACCGCGCGCTGGCGCGCCGGCCGGCCGACACGCCGCATCCGCCGCGCCCCG
>DASRYN010000201.1:0-2596 GCA_035687185.1 Pseudoxanthomonas sp.
GTGGCCGTGGGCCTGCAGCAGGAACACGTCGTACTGGTCCACGTGCGCGCCCACCGAACCGCCGGTGGCGGCGAAGCTGACCATGACGTCGTCGATGCGCCAGCGCGGCAGGAAGCGGAAGTGCTCCAGCAGCGCGGCCACGTCGGCGTCCCACTTGTCCACGTCCTGCACCAGCAGGGTCCAGTCGTGGTCGGGCAGGGCGGGGAACTCCTCCTCGGCGAACGGGCCGTGGCGCACGCTCCAGGCGTCGCGGGCGCGGTCGTGGCGCACCAGGCGCGCCAGCACGCCTTCCTCGCAGGCCAGGCCGGCCAGGTCCTCCGGCTGCAACGGCGAGACCAGGCCGGGGAAGGCGTTGCGGATCAGCAGCGGGCGCTTCTGCCAGTAGTCGCGCAGGAAGCGGGCCGGGTCCATGCCCAGCGGCGGCAGCGCGGCCGCGTCGATCTCGATCGGGAGAGGGCGGGGGGCGGGCTTGCGTTTCATGTGGCGATCTCGTCGCATGCGGTGCCGGCCGCCGCTCAGGGCGCGGCGGCGGCCTCTCTGGCCAGGCGCGCGTCCAGCCGCGTGCGGCCCTGGGTGGCGTAGTCGCGGCACGCGCCCTCGTGCGCCAGCGGCCGGTCGGCGCCCGGGCCCAGGCGCGACCACAGGCCGCTGGCGGCCGGGTGCGGGGTGACCAGCACGTCGCAGGGCAGGGCGGCGACTTTCTCCAGCGTCCGCCGGAAGTCGGCCAGGTAGCCCGGGTGGGCCGCCTCGTCTCCGAAGCGGTATCCCGGGGCGGAGATGGCGGTCAGGCTGTCCACGTAGGCGATGTCCAGGCAGCGCCCGGCCTCGCAGGAGCGCCAGGTCCAACTGGTGCTGCCGGGCGTGTGCCCCGGAGTGGCGTGCGCGGTCAGCCGCAGCGGGCCGAGGGCCAGCACCTCGCCGTCGGCGATGCGGCGCACCCGCGGCACCGGCGCCATGTCCTCCAGCACGCCGAACTGCGGGTCGTCGCGGTCGCTGGCGCCGCGCTCGAGCACGCGCGCGGCCGGTTCGCGCGCCACCACGGCGGCGCCGCTGGCGCGCTGCAGGGCGGCGATGCCGCCGGCGTGGTCGAAGTGCTCGTGCGAGCCGGCGATGTAGCGCACGTCCTCGACGCGGAAGCCCGCCGCGCGGATGTTGGCCTCGATCAGGGCCGCGCCCGCCGCGGTGCCGCCGTCGAGCAGGACGTGGCCTTCCGGCGAGGTCACCAGCAGCGCGCTGATGCCGCAGGTGCCCACGTACCAGGTGTCGCCGTGGAGGCGGTAGGGCGGCGAGGGCTCGTCCCAGCCGGCGTCGGCGGGGCAGCCGGGCGCGGCGGCTGCCGCGGGGCCGCCGGCCAGCGGCAGCACGGCCAGCAGCAGGCCGGCGGCGGTGCGCGGCACGCTCACAGTTCCCGCGCCAGTTTCTCGGCCAGGCCGGTATAGCCCGCCGGGGTCAGCGCCGCCAGGCGCGCGCGCGCGTCCTCGGGCAGGTCCAGCGAGGCGATGAAGCCGCGCATGGCCTCCGCGTCGATGCCCTGCCCGCGGGTCAGGGCCTTGAGCTGCTCGTAGGGATTGGGCAGGCCGTGCCGGCGCATCACCGTCTGCACCGCCTCGGCCAGCACTTCCCAGGCCGCGTCCAGGTCGGCGGCCAGGCGCTCGGGGTTCACGCTCAGCTTGCCCAGGCCCTTGGCCAGCGAGTCCAGCGCCACCTGGGTGTGGCCGAAGGCGGTGCCCAGCGCGCGCAGCACGGTGGAGTCGGTCAGGTCGCGCTGCCAGCGGCTGATGGGCAGCTTGGCCGAGAAATGCTCGAACAGCGCGTTGGCCAGGCCGAGGTTGCCCTCGGCGTTCTCGAAGTCGATGGGGTTGACCTTGTGCGGCATGGTGGACGAGCCGATCTCGCCCTCCTTCAGCTTCTGCTTGAAGTAGCCCAGCGAGATGTAGCCCCACACGTCGCGGGCCAGGTCGATCAGCACGGTGTTGGCGCGGCGGACCGCGTCGCCCAGCTCGGCGATGTTGTCGTGCGGCTCGATCTGGGTGGTGTAGGGGTTGAACGGCAGGCCCAGGCCCTCGACGAAGCGGCGGGCGAAGGCCGGCCAGTCGAGCTCGGGGTAGGCGATGGCGTGGGCGTTGTAGTTGCCGACCGCGCCGTTGATCTTGCCGGTCAGTTCCACCGCGGCGATCTGCCGGCGCTGGCGCTCCAGGCGCGCCACCACGTTGGCGATCTCCTTGCCCAGGGTGGTGGGCGAGGCGGTCTGGCCATGGGTGCGCGAGAGCATGGGCCGGGCCGCCTGCTCCTGCGCCAGCGTGCGCAGCGCGGCTACGATGCCGTCCAGCGACGGCAGCAGCACCGCGTCGCGGGCCTGGCGCAGCATCAGCGCGTAGCTGAGGTTGTTGATGTCCTCGCTGGTGCAGGCGAAGTGGACGAACTCCAGCGCCGGGCCCAGCTCGGCGTCGTCGCGCAGCCGTTCCTTGATGAAGTACTCCACCGCCTTGACGTCGTGGTTGGTGGTGCGCTCGATCTCCTTGACCCGCGCCGCGTCGGCCACCGAGAACCCGTCGGCCAGCGCGCGCAGGCGCGCGGCGGCGGCGTCGGAGAAGGC
>DASRYN010000202.1:0-11652 GCA_035687185.1 Pseudoxanthomonas sp.
CGGCCAGCGCACGCTCGGCCGCGTCGGGCGAATCGCCCTTGACGTGCACGCTGGTGGAACCGAACGCGACCACGCGCGCTGCCCCGGTCTCCACCCGCGCGTACCACTGCGAGAACAGGTCAAGCGGGCCGCAGCTGACCACCGCGTCGAACCCGGCGCCATCGCCCGCCCCGTCCGGCAGCGCGCCCACGCGCCAGGCGATGCCGGGCTGCGACGCACGCGGCTGCCGCGAGAGCGCGACCAGTTGCCAGCCCGCGTGCCGCATCGCGCCGGCGACGCGGCATCCGATCGGGCCGCTGCCGCCGAACAGCAGCGCACGCGGCGCACGGCCGGACGCGGGAGCGGGCGGGTTCTGCGCGTCGTGCATCGCCACAGCATAGCCGCCGCGTCGCATGCGGCGGGCGTGCGGGCGCCGGTGGCTGCTAAACTCGGGGACGCATCCCGAAACAGGCAACCCGTTCCCGGATGATTCCGTTCCTGGAAATCCTGCTCGCCCTGCCGTTCGTGGCGGCAGCGGCGGTCGCCCTGCTGCGCACGCTGCCGCGCGGCCGCCTCGCGTGGCTGGCCGCGGCGGCACCGCTGCTCGGCCTGGCGCTGCTGGCGTGGATGACGCCAGCGGTGCTGCAGGGCTGGCCGCTGCGCGCCGACCACGCGTGGATCCCGCAGATCGGCCTGGACTTCACCCTGCGGCTGGACGGGCTGGCCTGGATGTTCGCCGGCCTGGTGCTGGCCATCGGCGCGCTGGTGGTGATGTACGCGCACTATTACCTGTCCCGCGAGGACAGCGCGCCGCGCTTCTACGCCTGCCTGCTGCTGTTCATGGGCTCGATGCTGGGCGTGGTGCTGGCCGGCAACCTCCTGCTGCTGCTGGTGTTCTGGGAACTGACCAGCATCAGCTCCTTCCTGCTGATCGGCTACTGGTCGCACCGCCAGGACGCGCGCGAGGGCGCGCGCATGGCGCTGGCCATCACCGGCGGCGGCGGGCTTGCGCTGCTGGGCGGCGTGCTGCTGATCGGCCGCATCGTCGGCAGCTACGACCTGGACGCGGTGCTGGCCGCCGGCGACGCGATCCGCGCCAGCGCCCTGTACCCGTGGGCGCTGGGGCTGGTGCTGGCCGGCGTTTTCACCAAGAGCGCGCAGTTCCCGCTGCACTTCTGGCTGCCGCACGCGATGGCCGCGCCCACGCCGGTGTCGGCCTACCTGCACTCGGCCACCATGGTGAAGGCCGGCGTGTTCCTGCTGGCGCGGCTGCACCCGGCGCTGGCCGGCACCGACCTGTTCTTCTACGTGGTCAGCGGCATCGGCGCGGCCACGCTGCTCGTGGGCGCGTGGCACGCGATCTTCCAGCACGACCTCAAGGGCCTGCTGGCCTACTCCACCATCTCGCACCTGGGCCTGATCACCCTGCTGTTCGGCCTGTCCACGCCGATGGCGGTGGTGGCCGGCGTGTTCCACATCCTCAACCACGCCACCTTCAAGGCCTCGCTGTTCATGGCCGCCGGCATCATCGACCACGAGACCGGAACCCGCGACATCCGCCGCCTGGGCAACCTGCGGCGCTACATGCCCTGGACCAGCGCCCTGGCCATCATCGCCTCGCTGGCCATGGCCGGCATTCCGCTGCTCAACGGCTTCCTGTCCAAGGAGATGTTCTACACCGAGGCGCTGGCGCTGGACGGGCACCACTGGATGCGCCGCGCGGTGGCCGTGGCGGCGCTGCTGTACGGCGTGTTCGGCGTGGCCTACAGCCTGCGCTTCGTCTACGAGACCTTCTTCGGGGACGGCCCGCACGGGCTGGGCGCGCGCCTGCCGCACGAGCCGCCGCGCTGGATGAAGATCCCGGTGGAGGTGCTGGTGGTGCTGTGCGTGGCGGTGGGCGTGTTCCCGGCCCTGACCGTCGCGCCGGTGCTGCACGCCGGCGCCGCCGCCATCCTCGGCGACGCGCTGCCCGACTACAGCCTGGCGGTGTGGCACGGCGTCAACGCGCCGCTGCTGATGAGCCTGGCCGGCATCGCCGGCGGCGTGGCGCTGTACTTCGGGCTGCGCCGGCTGCTGGACCTGCACGCCATCGTGCGCCGCTCGCTGGGCCGCCACGTGTTCCGCTGGAACATGGAGGCGCTGTACGCGCTGGCCGGCCGCCTCACCGCCAGGATCGCCAACGGCAGCCTGCAGCGCAGCCTGCTGTGGCTGGTGCTCGCGGCGCTGGCGGCGGGCGCGGCGCCGTTCCTGGCCGGCGGCGCGCTGCCGCTGCGCGCGCCGCAGCCCATGCCGCTGCTGGGCTGGGTGCTGTGGCTGGTGCTGGTGGCCTGCACCGTCTACACCGTGCGCCTGCACCGGCAGCGGCTGCTGGCGCTCATCGTGATGGGCGGCGCCGGCCTGGTGGTCAGCCTAGCCTTCGTGTTCCTCTCGGCGCCGGACCTGGCACTGACCCAGCTGCTGGTGGAAATGGTCAGCCTGGCACTGCTGCTGCTCGGCCTGCACTACCTGCCGCCGCGCTCGCCGCCCGAGCGCGCCCCGCGGCGGCGCCTGCGCGACGTGGCCGTGTCCCTGGCCGCCGGTGCCGGCACCGGCCTGCTGGCCTACGCGATGATGGCGCGCCCGGCCGCGGACACCATCAGCGGCGAGCTGCTGGCGCGCTCGCTGCCCGAGGCCTACGGCCGCAACGTGGTCAACGTGATCCTGGTGGACTTCCGCGGCTTCGACACCTTCGGCGAGATCACCGTGTTCGGCATCGCCGCGCTCATCGTGCACGCGCTGCTGCGGCGCGCACGCATGGCGCCGGAGAAGGTCGTCGCCGGGCCGCCGGTCAAGCTGCCCGTGCCCGCGGACCTGGCGCAGATGCTCTTCCCGCTGACCCTGACGGTGTCGGTGTTCCTGTTCCTGCGCGGCCACAACGCGCCCGGCGGCGGCTTCATCGCCGGCCTGGTGCTGGCGGTGCCGCTGCTGATCCAGTACGTGATCCAGGGCGCGGCCTCGGTGGAATCGCGCTTCGGCTTCGACTACGTGCGCTGCATCGGCGTCGGCCTGGTGGTGGCGGGCCTGAGCGGCGCGGCCTCGATGCTGTTCGACCTGCCCTTCCTGACCAGCGGCCACGCCGAGCCGCGCCTGCCGCTGGTGGGCGAGTTGCCGCTGGCGAGTGCGATGGCGTTCGACACCGGCGTGTACCTGGTCGTGTTCGGCGGCGCCATGCTGATCCTGTCGATGATGGGCACGGTCAAGCCCTCGCGCACCCGCGTGGCGCGCCTGGGAGTGATCGAGCCCGGCCAGCGTTCCACCCGAACCGCGGAGCTCGACCCCTGATGGAACTGGCACTGGCGAGCGCGATCGGGATCCTCACCGCCGCGGGCGTGTACCTGCTGCTGCGCGCGCGCAGCTTCGACGTGATCCTCGGCCTGACGCTGCTCTCGTACGCGACCAACCTGCTGATCTTCGCCGGCGGCCGCCTGGTGGCGGGCAAGCCGCCGGTGCTGCGCCCGGGCGTGGCCGCGGACCTGGCCCACCACACCGACCCGCTGCCGCAGGCGCTGGTCCTGACCGCGATCGTCATCGCCTTCGCGAT
This sequence comes from Pseudoxanthomonas sp., assembly GCA_035687185.1. Taxonomy (GTDB): domain Bacteria; phylum Pseudomonadota; class Gammaproteobacteria; order Xanthomonadales; family Xanthomonadaceae; genus Pseudoxanthomonas. The sequence continues at coordinate 3,560 of DASRYN010000202.1, forward strand.
GACCGCGGTGACCATCGTGCTGGCCATCCGCAGCCGCGCCGACAACGACAGCGACCACGTCGACGGACAGCCGGCCGAGCGCGAGTTCCGCGAGCGCGAGCTGCGCCGGCACGCGCAGGCGCGCGGCACCGCGGACGACGCGCGGGAGGACGGCGCATGAACCACCTGCCCGTGCTCGCGATCCTGGTCCCGCTGCTGGCCGCGGCGCTGGCGCTGTTCCTGGAGCACCGCCGCTTCGGCGTGCTGCCGCAGCGTGTGGTGGCCTGGGCCTCGATGGCGGCGATGCTGGCGGTGGCCTGGGCGCTGGCCCGCCAGGCCGCCACCGGGCAGGTGCTGGTCTACCTGCTGGGCGACTGGCCGGCGCGGCTGGGCATCGCGCTGATGGTCGACCGGCTCTCGGCGCTGATGCTGCTGGTGGGCCTGCTGCTGGGCGCGGCCTGCCTGCTGCACGCCTGCGCCGGCTGGGACCGCCGCGCGCCGCACTTCCACGCGTTCTTCCAGTTCCAGCTGATGGGCCTGAACGGCGCGTTCCTGACCGGCGACATCTTCAACCTGTTCGTCTTCTTCGAGGTGCTGCTGATCTCCTCCTACGGGCTGATGCTCAGCGGCGGCCGCGGCGAGCGCATGCGCGCCGGCCTGCACTACGTGGCGTTCAACATCGCCGCCTCGACCCTGTTCCTCGTCGCGCTGGGCCTGCTGTACGGCCTGCTGGGCTCGCTCAACATGGCCGAGCTGGCCCTGCGGGTGGCGCAGGCGCCGGCGGAGGACCGCGCCCTGGTGCAGGCCGCGGCCGGGCTGCTGCTGGTGGTGTTCTGCGCCAAGGCGGCGCTGCTGCCGCTGCAGCTGTGGCTGCCGGAAACCTACACCCATGCCCCGGCGGCGGTGGCGGCGCTGTTCGCGATCATGACCAAGGTGGGCCTGTACGCGGTGCTGCGCGTGGGCACGCTCAGCTTCGGCGCCGCGGGCCCGCTGCACGGCTTCGCCTGGCCGGCGCTGCTGGCGCTGGGCGCGGCCACCCTGGTGCTGGCGGCGCTGGGCGTGCTGGCGGCGCGGCGCCTGCGCTCGCTGGCGGCCTACCTGGTGCTGGGCTCGGCGGCCACGCTGTTCGTGGCCTTCGCCCTGGCGCGCCCCGGCACCGTCGGGGCCGGCCTGTACTACCTGGCGCACAGCAGCTTCGCCGGTGCGGCGCTGTTCCTGCTGGCCGACCTGGTGCGCCGCCGGCGCGGGGCGGCCGGCGACCGCAAGGACGTGATCGCGGCCATGCCCTCGCGCACCGTGCCGGGGCTGCTGTTCCTGGTCGCGGCGGTGTCGCTGGCCGGCCTGCCGCCGCTGTCGGGCTTCATCGGCAAGCTGGTGCTGCTGGAGGCGGTGCCCGCCGGGCGCCTGACGTTCTGGATCTGGCTGCTGGTGCTGGGCACCAGCTTCATGATGCTGGTGGGGCTGGCGCGCGCCGGCACCCGGCTGTTCTGGCGGGTGGAGCCGTGGCCGGACGCCGCGCCCGGGCGCCACGCCGGCTACGTGCCGGCGGAGGCGCTGCCCGCCGCCCCCGGCCGGCCGCTGGAGACCGCGGCCACGCTGCTGCTGCTCGGCTACGGCGTGGCCATGGTGCTGGCGGCCGCGCCGCTGCTGGACTACACCGCCGCCGCCGCCGCGCAGTTGCAGCAGCCGCTGGACTACGTGCAGCAGCTGCGCGCGGCCGTGCCCGCGATCCGGGAGCCCTGACCATGGCCGCGAACTGGCGCAAGCGCTGGCTGCCCTCCCCGCCCCTGAGCCTGGCGGTGTTCTGCTTCTGGCTGCTGATGAACGACCAGGTCAGCGCCGGCCACGCGCTGATGGCGCTGGCGCTGGCGCTGCTGGTGCCGCCGTTCGCCGCGCGCCTGGACCGCGAGTTCGCGCGCATCGGCCGGCTGCGCGGGGTACCGCGCATGGCCGCGCGCGTGGCCATGGACATCGTCGCCTCCAACGTGACCGTGGCCATGCAGGTGCTGGGCCCGCAGGAACGCCTGCGCCCGGGCTTCATCTGGGTGCCGCTGGACATCGCCAACATCCACGGCATCGCCGCGCTGACCAGCATCATCACCCTGACCCCGGGCACGGTGTCGGCGGCCCTGTCCGACGACCGCCGCCACCTGCTGGTGCACGTGCTGAACCTGGAGGACGCGGACGCGCTGGTCCGCCAGATCAAGACCCGCTACGAGGCGCCGCTGATGGAGATCTTCCCGTGAGCCCGCAATCCCTGGTGGCCGGCGCGGTGGTCGCGTCGATGGTGGCCGTCGGCCTGGCCATGCTGCCGGCGCTGTACCGGCTGCTGCGCGGGCCGACCGTGCCGGACCGCATCCTGGCGCTGGACACGCTGTTCGTGCTGGCCATCGCCGAGCTGATGCTGCTGGGCATGCACCTGGGCACCGCGGTGTACTTCGAGGCGGCGCTGGTCATCGCCATGCTCGGCTTCGTCGGCACCGTGGTGCTGAGCAAGTACGTCATGCGCCGGGACATCGTCGAATGAGCTGGGTCGTGGCCATCCTGCTGACGCTGCTGCTGGCGGCCGGCTGCTTCTTCGTCGTGGTCGGGTCCTGGAGCCTGGTGCGCCTGGGCGACTTCTTCCGCCGCCTGCACGGCCCGACCAAGGCCAGCACCCTGGGCGTGGGCTGCGTGCTGCTGGCCTCGGTGGGCTACCACGCCTTCGCCGGCACCGACCCGCAGCCGCGCGAGCTGCTGATCACCGCGTTCCTGTTCGTCACCGCGCCGATCAGCGCGCACCTGATGGCCAAGGCCGCGCTGGCGCTGAAGATGGCCGAGCGGCCGCCGGCGCCGGACGAAGCGCCCGGCGCGGGCGACGCCCGGGACTGAGCGCGCGGCGGCTACAGCAGCAGCAGCAGTTCCAGCGCCACCCACGCCGCGAAGGCCAGGCACAGCACCGCGCCCTCGCCGCGGCTGACGCGGTGCTCGCTGCGCAGCATCGGGTACAGCACCACCGCCAGCACCACCGCCGCGGGCAGCTCCAGGCGCACGAACGAGCCCGGCAGGGCCAGCGGCTGGAACAGCGCCATCCCGCCCACGATGGCCAGCAGGTTGAACAGGCTGGAACCGATGACGTGGCCGGCGACCATGTCGCCCTGCCCGCGCCGCGCCGCCGCCACCGCCGCGGCCACCTCGGGCAGCGCGGTGCCGATGGCCACCGGCAGCAGGCCGGCCAGCAGCGGGGTCAGGCCCCAGGCGCGGCCCAGGCCCAGGCCGCCCTCGACCACCCAGCGCGCACCGAAGTGCAGCAGCGCCAAGGCGATGGCCAGGCGCAGCAGGTTCAGCACCAGGTCGGTGCGGGTCGCGGCGAAGGCCGCCACCTCGGCCTGCACCTCGGCCGGCTCGCGCGGGCCGCGGCGCAGCAGGAAGGCCAGCATCGCGGCGAAGCCCAGCAGCAGCACGCCGCCCTCGATCCGCCCGACGTAGCCGTCCAGGCCGAAGGCCACCAGCGCCAGGGAGGCCACCGCCAGCAGCACCAGCAGCGGCACCAGCACCTGCGCACGCAGCACCAGCGGCGCCACCAGCGCCGCCACGCCCAGCGTCAGGCCGAGGTTGGCCAGGTTGCTGCCCACGGCGTTGCCCAGCGCCAGGTGCGGCTGCTGCGCGGCCACCGCGTGCAGGTTGACCGCTAGTTCCGGCAGCGACGTGCCGAAGGCGACCAGCAGCAGGCCGGCCACGAACGGGCGCATCCCCAGCCGCTGCGCCAGGCCCGACACGCCCTTGACCACCGAATCCCCGCCCAGCGCCAGCAGCAGCAGGCCCAGTGCGAACCATCCCAGTGCTTCGGCCATCGCCGCTTCCTCCCGTGGACTGCGGCGATTCTACGCACGCCGCGGGCGCGGCCGTCGAGCCCGCCCGGGCTCAGCTGCAGCCTTCCACGTAGTCCACCTGCGGCGGCACGCCGATGCGCCACTCGTGTACCCGGCCCTGGGCGTCGGCCTCGAACACCAGCACCGCCTCGCTTCCCGGCCGGGTGACGCGCAGGTAGCGGCCGCCCTGGACGTACTTGTGCGGGCGCTGCTCCACCTGGCCGGGGTAGAGCGCGGCGATGGCTTCGGCCTGCATGCCCACGCGACCGCCGCCCGGCGCGGTGACCCCGGCGTCGTCCACGTCCATGCGCACGAAGCGCCCGCCCTCGACCATGAAGGCGGTGCCGTAGCCGCGCGCCGGGCGCGGCTGCGGGAACAGGTAGTGGCAGCCGCCGTCCTCGGCGGCCTGCCCGGCCAGCGGCGCGCCCCAGGCCGCGCGCAGGGCGTCGGCGTCGGCGCCGAAGGGAACCGGCGCGAAGCCGGCGAAGTCGGCCGCCTGCAGCGCGCCGGCCGCCTGCGGTGCCGTCGCCGGAGGCACCGCGTCCGCGGCCGGGGGCTCCGCCGCGACGGCATCGTCCCGCGCGGCGCGTTCGTCGTCCCGCGCAGCGGCGCGCTCGCGTGCGTCGGCCGCCAGCGCCGTCTCCGCGCCGGTGGTGTCCAGCGGCGGCCGTGTGCACGCGGCCAGCCACAATGCCAGCGTGAGCAGGCAGGCGTCGGTCGTCCTGGCAGACATGGTTCCCCCCGGGCGTTGCGTTCGTCCGGAAGCTGGCAGAGCCGCCGTCAACGCGCGGCGAAGGACGGCCGGTCGTTCAGCCCGGCGGGCGGAAATTGCGACGCAGGCCCGCCCAGCACTGCTGGTAGTCGCGCTGGCGGTGCGCGGCCTGCAGCGCCTGCACGGTCGGCCGGATCACTGCGCGCGTCTCGAACATGAAGGCCATGGTGTCGGCGATCACGTCCGGCCGCGACAGGTCGGCCTGCGAGGCGCGGTCGAAGGTGGCCGCGTCCGGGCCGTGGCCGCTCATGCAGTTGTGCAGCGACGCGCCGCCGGGCACGAAGCCTTCGGCCTTGGCGTCGTAGGCCCCGTGCACCAGGCCCATGAACTCGCTGGCCACGTTGCGGTGGAACCAGGGTGGCCGGAAGGTGTGCTGCGCCACCAGCCAGCGCGGCGGGAAGATGGCGAAGTCCACGTTGGCCGTGCCGGGCGTGTCGCTGGGCGAGGTCAGCACCGTGAAGATGGACGGGTCCGGGTGGTCGAAGCTGATCGAGCCGATGGCGTTGAAGCGGCGCAGGTCGTAGCGGTAGGGCGCGCAGTTGCCGTGCCAGGCCACCACGTCCAGCGGGCTGTGGTCGATGGCCGCGCGCCACAGGTGGCCCTGGAACTTGGCCACCAGTTCGAACCGGCCCTCCAGGTCCTCGTAGGCGGCCACCGGGGTCTCGAAGTCGCGCGGGTTGGCCAGCCCGTTGGCGCCGATGGGTCCCAGCTCCGGCAGCCGCAGCGGCGCGCCGAAGTTCTCCAGCACGTAGCCGCGCGCGGGGCCGTCGGGCAGCTCGACCCGGAAGCGGACGCCGCGCGGCACCACGGCGACCTGCTGCGGCTCGACCTCCACCACGCCCAGCTCGGTGGCCACGCGCAGGCGCCCCAGCTGCGGCACCAGCAGCAGTTCGCCGTCGGCGTCGTAGAAGTAGCGCCCGTCCATGTCGCGGTTGGCCGCGTACACGTGGATGCCCACGCCGTGCAGCGCCGCGGGCGAGCCGTTGCCGCCCACGGTGTACAGGCCTTCGACGAAATCGGTCGGCGCCTGCGGCAGCGGCAGCGGGTCCCAGCGCAGCTGGTCCGGCGGCACCGGGCCGTCGCCGAAGGCGTTGTGGAACAGCGGCTGGCGGAACGGATGGAAGCCCTCGTGCACCGCCGCCGGCCGGATGCGGTACAGCCAGCTGCGCCGGTTGTGGCCGCGCGGCGCGGTGAAGGCCGTGCCCGACAGCTGCTCGGCGTACAGCCCGTAGGCCACCCGCTGCGGCGAATTCTGGCCGGGCGGGAGGGCGCCCGGCAGGGCCTCGGTGGCGAACTCGTTGCCGAAGCCGGTCATGTAGGCGGCGCGCTCGGTGGCCATGGCGTTCTCCTGTGTGCCTTGCGTTGCGCCTGCCGCGGCGGTCAGAGCACGCCGCGGCGCATCTGGTCGCGTTCGATGCTCTCGAACAGCGCCTGGAAGTTGCCTTCGCCGAAGCCTTCGTTGCCCTTGCGCTGGATGATCTCGAAGAAGATCGGGCCGATGGCGTTCTGGGTGAAGATCTGCAGCAGCTTGCGCGTGCCGGTTTCCGGGTCGGCGTCGATCAGGATGCGGTTGCGGCGCAGGCGCTCCACGTCCTCGCCGTGGCCGGGGATGCGCTGGTCGATGACCTCGAAGTAGGTGTCCGGCGTATCCAGGAACTCGACCCCGGCCTGGCGCATGCGCTCCACCGTGGCATAGATGTCCGCGGTGAAGCAGGCGATGTGCTGGATGCCCTCGCCGTGGTACTTCTCCAGGTACTCGTTGATCTGGCTCTTGGGGTCGCTGGACTCGTTGAGCGGGATGCGCACCATGCCATCCGGCGCGGTCATCGCCTTGGACACCAGGCCGGTCTTGGCGCCCTTGATGTCGAAGTAGCGGATCTCGCGGAAGTTGAACAGGCGCTCGTAGTAGTCGGCCCACTTGGCCAGGTTGCCCGGGTACAGGTTATGGGTCAGGTGGTCGATGAAGGTCAGGCCGAAGCCGGCGGGCTTCATCTGCGCGCCGGGCAGCCACTCGTAGTCCGGGTCGTGGATGGTGCCCGCCTCGTCGTAGCGGTCCACGATGTAGAGCATGCAGCCGCCGATGCCCTTGATGACCGGCGCGGCCACCGCCTTGGTCAGCTGCTCGCGCTCGTCGAAGCCCTCGGCGCCGTTCTTCAGCGCCTGGGTGCGCACCCACTCGGCCAGCTTCTTGAAGCGGATCGCGAAGCCGCAGGCGCTGGGGCCGTGCCGCGCCGCGAAGTCGGCGGCGAAGGAATCCGGGTCCTCGTTGACCAGGAAGGTGCAGTCGCCCTGCCGGTAGGTGGTGATGGGCCGCGTGCGGTGCCGGGCCACGGCGGAGAAGCCGAGCTTGCGGAAGTACTCGTGCAGCTGCGCGCCCTCCCCGGGCGGCGCGGCGAACTCGACGAACTCGAAGCCGTCGATGCCCATCGGGTTCTCGAAACGGCTCACGGCCATGCCCGGGTCGGGCGCGGCGGCGGCGGAAAGGACTTGCGGTTGCACGCTCATGATGGCTTCCTGAGCACCCCTGCCGGGGGCGGGTCTGGACAGACCCTCTTTATAGTTACGACTGTAACCACTTGCAAGGTACCCGACCGCAATGACCACCGCCACACAACCCACCAGCCCGGGTCCGGCCGACGGGCCCGCGCGCAGCGACGGCCACGCCCAGCTCGACCTGGAGCACTTCCTGCCCTACCGGCTCAGCGTGCTCTCCAACCGCGTCAGCCAGACCATCGCCGACCTGTACCAGCAGCGTTTCGGCCTGGCGATCACCGAATGGCGGGTAATGGCCGTGCTCGGCCGCTATCCGGACCTGTCGGCCAACGAGGTGGCCGAGCGCACCGCCATGGACAAGGTCGCGGTCAGCCGCGCCGTGGCCCGGCTGCTGGAACGCAACCTGATCAAGCGCGAGATCCACGCCGACGACCGCCGCCGCTCGGTGCTGGCGCTGTCGGAAGTGGGCTATTCGGTCTACGACGAGATCGCGCCGATGGCGCTGGGCTGCGAAGCGCGGCTGGTGGCCACGCTGGACGACCAGGAGCGGGAGATGCTCGACCGGCTGCTGCGCAAGCTCGCCGGCCCGGGGCTGGCGGCGCTGCGCGAAGGCTGAAGCCGTCGCGCCGGGGGGCGCGGCGGCCGGGGAAAAGGGGAAAGGGGAATCAGGGCGTCGCCGGCGGCGGGGCCCAGGCTTCGAGGAAGGCGCGGATGCGGCGGCTGTCGGGACGGCCGTTGCGCAGCAGTGCGCCTCCGTCCTGCGCGTGCAGCACCTGGCCTTCGGCGTCGAGCACCAACAGGTGCGGCGCCGGGGCGTCGGCACCGCCCGGGTAACCGGCGAGGAAGCCGGCGTTGCCCGGGGCGCTGCGGTCCACCTTCACCCACACGAAGCCGGCGTCGCGCAGGCGCCGCAACGGCGCCTCACCCTCGATGCGCTCGTCCAGCGCCGCGCACGCGGCGCAGGCGGCGTCGCCCAGCTCCAGCACGATGCGGCGGCC
>DASRYN010000203.1:0-4714 GCA_035687185.1 Pseudoxanthomonas sp.
CTGGCCGTGCCGGCGCTGGGCGCGGTGGCGTGGCTGGGCCTGCGCGCGTGGCGCACAGCCCGCGCCGAGCGCGAAGACCGCGCCGCGGGCCGCCGCCGTCGCTTCGCCGCGCTGGCCACCGCACTGCTGTCGCTGCTCGCGGCGGGGGCGATGGTGTTCACCACCGTGCCCGTCGCCCTGCTGCCGCCCTGCGCCTGAGGAACCACGATGCGTCGCAGCCTGAAGCCGCCCGTGCCTCCCGCCCGCAGCCCCACGGTCGCCAGCCGGGTGGCGGTCAAGGGACATCCGCTGCATCCGGTGCTGGTGGTGTATCCCATCGCCTGCCTGACGCTGCTGCCCCTGGTGGACCTGCTGCACCTCTGGCGCGGCGGCCACTTCTGGGCGCAGGCCGGGTGGTGGCTGAACGTGGTCGGCCTCGGCGGCGGGCTGCTGGCGGCGGTGGCCGGGATGGCCGACATGTTCCTGATCCGCGTGGCGCGGCGGCACCCGGCGGCGTGGGCGCACTTCCTCGCGGGGGTCATGCTGCTGGCGGTCGCCGCCGCCGGCGTGCGCTTGCGGCTGCCGGATCCGGCCGCGGCGGTCTGGCCGTGGGGGCTGTTCGTTTCCGGCCTCGGCCTGGCGATGACACTCGTGGCCGGATGGCTGGGGGGCGACCTGACGTTCCGCTACGGGATCGGGGTCCACGGCCATCCCGGGCCGGAGGACGAGGACGCCGGCAGGGAGGTGCCGCCATGAACCGCGGCGTGGCGGGGCGGCGCCGGCAGGTCGCCGAAGGTGCGGGGCTTGGCCGCGGTGAGGGCCGCGATCCCCGCCAGCAGGAGCAGCACGGCGGCCCCGTAGGCCACCGCCAGTCGGGGACGGGAAGCCGCCGCGCCGCTGCGGTACAGCCGCAGCCCGAGGTGGACGTGCAGCAGCACGGCCAGCGCCACCAGGCCCAGCTTGGCCGCCAGCCAGCCCTGGAACGGCACCTGCGCCACCAGCACCATCCCCAGGGCGATGGCGGCCAGCGCCGCTGGCGTGGCCACGCGGAAGAACACGAGGTTGGCTGCCGGGCCCAGCCACGCGGCCCGGACGGGAGCCACCGGCCGCCGCTCGCGCATGCGCAGCAGCGCCGGCAGGAAGCACAGCCCGGCGAACCATACCGTCACCGCGGCCACGTGCAGCAGTTTCAACCCGAAATACACGGCCCTCTCCGCGTGTGCGTCCGGGCACAGCATGGCCGGACGCGCGCGAAGCGGGCGTGGGCGTGGCCCGCGGCTATCCCGCTGGCGGTGCTGGCGCCGCTGGCCCGGGCGCACGACCGGCATGGGGGAGGGCCGCCGGATCTCGGGTCGGCCTGGTCGCTGTCGCCGTGGCTGCTGCTGCCGCTGGCGCTGTGCCTGGGGCTGTACGCCGCCGGGTTGGCGCGGCTCTGGCGCGGCGGCCTGGGGCGGGGCATCCGCCCGGCCGAGGCCGCGGCGTTCGCGGCCGGGGCGGGCTGCCTGTTCCTGGCCACGGTGTGGCCGCTGGACGCCTACGGCGAATGGTCGCTGGCCGCGCACATGGCCCAGCACATGCTGCTGCTGGCGCTGGTGCCGCCATTGCTGCTGGCGGGGCGGCCGCTGGCGGCGCTGGCTTCCGCACTGCCGGCGACCTGGGCCCGTGGCCTGCACCGTGCCGGGCGGCCGCTGCGACCGGCCGCCGGCGCGCTGGCCGCCGCGGCCGTCGCGCACAGCGCGGCGATGTGGGCATGGCACCTGCCCGCGGCGCTGGAGCTGGCCCTGGCGCGCGAGTCGGTGCACTGGGCCATGCACGCCAGCTTCCTGGCGGCCGGGCTGTGGTTCTGGTCGGCGCTCTGGCGCTGCATCCGCGAGCCGCGCGCCGGTGCCGGCCCGGGCGTGGTGGCGATCGTGGCGGTGATGATGCAGATGGGCTTCCTCGGCGCGCTGCTGACCTTTGCGCCGCGGGTGCTCTATCCGGTGTATGCCCTGCGCGCGCCCGAGGCCGGCCTGGCGCCGCTGGCCGACCAGCAACTGGCGGGCGTGCTGATGTGGGTGCCCAGCTGCCTGCCCTACCTGGCGGGGGCCGTATGGTTGACCTGGCGCGGCTTGGCCCGGCTGGACCGCCTGCACGGGCCCGGCTGAGGCGGCGCCCGGCCGGAATGCTGCGTACCGGCCGCGGCCGGCGGGCGGGGGCGGTTCGGGTCTATAATGGCGCGCTTCCCAATCTCCGGGTATGCCGATGCTGCGCATCCAGGCCGAAGCGCTCACCTACGACGACGTCTCGCTCGTCCCCGCCCACTCCACCGTGCTGCCGAAGGACGTCTCCCTTGGCACCCGCCTGACCCGCGACCTGCGCATCAACCTGCCCATCGTCTCGGCGGCGATGGACACGGTCACCGAGGCGCGCCTGGCGGTGGCCATGGCCCAGCTCGGCGGCATCGGCATCCTGCACAAGAACCTCACGGTCGAACAGCAGGCGACCGAGGTGGTCAAGGTGAAGAAGTTCGAGTCCGGCGTGATCCGCGACCCGATCACCGTGCGCCCGGACACCACCATCCGCGAGGTGCTGGCGCTGACCCGCGCGCGCAACATCTCCGGGGTGCCGGTGGTGGACGAGGCCGGGCAGCTGGCCGGCATCGTCACCCGCCGCGACATGCGCTTCGAGACCGAGCTGGACGACCCGGTCCGCCACATCATGACCAAGAAGGACCGCCTGGTGACGGTCAACGAGGGCGCCAGCGACGAGGAAGTGCTGCGCCTGCTGCACAAGCACCGCATCGAGAAGGTGCTGGTGGTCAACGGCGACTACGAGCTGCGCGGCCTGATCACCGTCAAGGACATCCAGAAGAAGAGCGACAACCCCAACGCGTCCAAGGACAGCGCCTCGCGGCTGCTGGTGGGCGCCGCGGTGGGCGTGGCAGGCGACACCGAGCAGCGCGTGGAGGCGCTGGTGGCCGCCGGCGTGGACGTGATCGTGGTGGACACCGCGCACGGCCACTCGCAGGCGGTGGTCGACCGCGTGGCCTGGGTGAAGAAGAACTTCCCGCAGGTGCAGGTCATCGGCGGCAACATCGTCACCGGCGAGGCCGCGCTGGCGCTGATGGACGCCGGCGCCGACGCGGTGAAGGTGGGCGTGGGCCCGGGCTCGATCTGCACCACGCGCGTGGTCGCGGGCGTGGGCGTGCCGCAAATCACCGCCATCGACCTGGTGGCCGAGGCGCTGCAGGACCGCATCCCGCTGATCGCCGACGGCGGCATCCGCTACTCCGGCGACATCGGCAAGGCGCTGGCCGCCGGCGCGTCGAGCGTGATGATCGGCGGCCTGTTCGCCGGCACCGAGGAATCGCCGGGCGAGATCGAGCTGTTCCAGGGCCGCAGCTACAAGAGCTACCGCGGCATGGGCAGCCTGGGCGCGATGGAGAAGGGTTCCAAGGACCGCTACTTCCAGGACGCCTCCGACGCCGACAAGCTCGTGCCCGAGGGCATCGAGGGGCGCGTGCCGGTGCGCGGCCCGCTGGCCGGCGTCATCCACCAGCTGATCGGCGGCCTGCGCGCCACGATGGGCTACGTCGGCTGCGCCACCATCGAGGAAATGCGCAGGAAGCCCCGGTTCGTGGTCATCACCGGCGCCGGCCAGCGCGAGAGCCACGTGCATGACGTGCAGATCACCAAGGAACCGCCGAACTACCGGATGGGCTGACGATGCCGGATTGGAGCGTCGAAGAGGTTGGAGGTGCCTTCCTCGGACAAGGCAATCCAAGCTGGAAGCGCGTTTCCAGAGCGCTTTCGTCGGACGAGGAGATTCTCGTCGAAGTCTACGAAATGCATCTGGGCTTCCGCATCCTGAGTTTCAGGAAGAGAAGTGGCGACCCTCAATGGAAAGGCACATGGTGGACCGAAGTATCCGGGCCGATAGGTGCTGCGGACCACGCCGAGGCTATGCAGATCGCCAACGAACTTCTCTGAGCCCATGACCAACATCCATTCCGACAAGATCCTCATCCTCGACTTCGGTGCGCAGTACACCCAGCTGATCGCCCGCCGCATCCGCGAGATCGGCGTCTACTGCGAGATCTGGGCCTGGGACCACGACCCGGCCGAGATCGCCGCGTTCGGCGCCAAGGGCATCATCCTGTCCGGCGGCCCGGAGTCGACCACGCAGCCCGGTTCGCCGCGCGCGCCGCAGCAGGTGTTCGACGCCGGCCTGCCGGTGCTGGGCATCTGCTACGGCATGCAGACCATGGCCGTGCAGCTGGGCGGCGCCACCGAGGCGGCCGACCAGCGCGAGTTCGGCCACGCCGAGGTCTCGCTGGTGGCGGCCGACCGCCTGTTCGAGGGCCTGAAGGACCACCCCGGTTCGCCGCCGCGGCTGGACGTGTGGATGAGCCACGGCGACCACGTCTCGGTCCCGCCTCCCGGCTTCACCGTCACCGCGCGCACCGACCGGATCCCGGTGGCCGCGTTCGCCGACGATCGCCGCGGCTGGTACGGCGTGCAGTTCCATCCCGAGGTCACCCACACCAAGCAGGGGCAGGCGCTGCTGCGCCGCTTCGTGGTGGACATCTGCGGCTGCCGCACCCTGTGGACCGCGGCCAACATCATCGAGGACCAGATCGCCCGCGTGCGCGAGCAGGTGGGCGGCGACGAAGTGATCCTCGGCCTGTCCGGCGGGGTCGATTCCTCGGTGGTCGCCGCGCTGCTGCACAGGGCCATCGGCGACCAGCTGACCTGCG
>DASRYN010000204.1:0-2702 GCA_035687185.1 Pseudoxanthomonas sp.
GGGCTACGACGACGGCACCCGCAAGATGTCGCCCGAGCTCAGGCAGGCGCTGGCCACCGGCCGGCGCGTGGACCTGGGCGCGGACTTCGACCGCGCGGACATCCGCACCATCGGCCGCAGCATCAACGACCCCAACCTGTACCTGCTGCAGCAGAAGGACAGCATCGACCCGGACTTCAGCTTCGGCGGCAGCGCCGGCAACTCGATGGAGGTCCAGGACGGCGTGGACCTGGGCTTCGTGGCCGTGGCCAACTTCAGCAACGAGTGGCGCACCCGCACCGGACGCCAGCAGGACGGATACTTCACCGGCGACGAGGTGGAGTTCAACAGCAGCTACGACTTCGCCTCCACCCGCAACAACGCCCGCGTCAACGCCATGTTCGGCGCCGGCCTGAAGGGCGAGAGCCACGAAGTGGCCTTCACCTCGCTGTACGTGCACGACACCGTCAAGCAGGCGCGCAGCCGCGCCGGCGAGGACAACCTGGCCGGCTTCGAGGTCCGCGACGACTACACCGAGTGGTTCGAGCGCACGCTGGTCAACAACCAGGTCAGCGGCACCCACCGCTTCGGCGAGTACGACGACCTGACCGTCGAATGGCGCGGCGCCGTTTCCCGCGCCAACCGCGAGTCGCCGTACGAGACCGGCATCAGCTACGAGAACGTGGAGGGCTACTGGACCCACGACGCCTCGCGCGTGCAGAACTACATCCGCTTCGGCGAGGTGGAGGACGAGGTGGCCAGCGGCGGCGTGGACGTGGGCTGGCGCCTGCCGACCGAGCGCGAATTCGTCCTCTCGGGCGGCGCGTCCTACTCGGACAACGACCGCAGCGCCTGGCAGCGCGAGTTCCGTTTCCTGGCCCTGGACGGCGCCCTGCCCTTCTACAACCGCTACCAGCGCATCGACTACCTGTTCTCGGACTACAACCTGAGCCAGGACCTGCTGCGCCTGCGCGAGACCACCGGCAACACCGGCGCGGCCGCCTACGACGCCACGCTCAAGGTGCGCGCCGCGTACCTGCAGCTGGAGGGCGAGGTGGTGCCGATGGTGCGCGCCAGCCTCGGCGTCCGCTACGAGGACGCGACCCAGGCCGTGCATCCGTACGACATCTTCACCGGCCAGCGCATCGAGTCGCCGGCGCCGCTGGAGGAGGACTACCTGCTCCCCGCGGCCACGGTGACCTGGAACTTCGCCGACAACCAGCAGCTGCGCTTCGGCGTCTCGGAAACCATCGCCCGTCCGCAGTTCCGGGAGATGGCGCCGCAGCAGTACAACGACCCGGACAACGACCGCCTGTTCTACGGCAACCCGAACCTGGTCGACAGCAAGCTGCGCAACTTCGACCTGCGCTACGAGTGGTTCTTCGGCGCCGGCGAGTACCTGACCGCCGGCCTGTTCCACAAGGAGATCGAACGGCCGATCGAGGCCAACGTGAACGAGGCCGGCGGCGTGGTGTTCCAGAGCTTCGTCAACGCGCCCTCGGCCACCGTGCAGGGCTTCGAGTTCGACGCCAAGAAGTACTTCGACCTGCCGATCCAGGCGGCCTGGTGGGGGGACAACCGCCTGTACGTGGCCGGCAACTACACCTGGTCGGACTCGGAGGTCGAGGCCGGCGAAGGCGACACCGTGCATCCCTACGGCTACGCCACGCCCATCCCGGCACGCCTGTTCGTCCGCGACGGCAGCCAGCTGCAGGGCCAGTCCGAGCACATCGCCAACCTGCAGCTGGGCATCGAGAGCGCCAGCTCGGGCTTCCAGGCGACCCTGGTGGCCAACCACGTCAGCGAGCGCATCCTGGCGCGCGGCCGTCCCGGCCAGCCGGACTACATGGAGAAGCCGGGCACCACGCTGGACCTGGTGGTGCGCAAGGGCTTCGACCTGTGGGACCGCCGCGGCACGCTGGCGTTCACCGCGCGCAACCTGCTGGAGACCGACCACGAGGAGTACCAGGAGCGCGGCGGCCGGCGCGTGGACGTGTACACCTACGAGCCGGGCGTCAGCTACAGCGTGAGCCTGTCGGTGGACTTCTGACGCGGGCACCACGCGCGTCCCGACGGCCCGGCCCCGCGCCGGGCCGTTTTGTTTCAGTTCCGTGCATCGCGCGCGCGGGCTGAAACCGGCACGTCACATTTCTGACTCATCCTGTCATCGAACCGGGGCTTTCCGGCCCCGCGCACCTATCGACGTGCCACGACCGCTCCCGAACTCGCTCCTGCGGCACTGGCCGGCGCTGGCCGAGGCCGCGCTCGTGCTCGTGCTGCTGCTGCAGCTGGCACGGCTGCTTTGGCTGGCGTTCGCGCCGGCGTCGGCCGGGGCGGCGCTGGCGCCGGTGGCGGCCGAGGCGCCGGCGCTGGCCGGCCTGGATCCGTTCTTCGGCAACGCACCGGAGGCGGCCGGCGAGGCCGGCGGCAGCTGGCGGCTGTTCGGCCTGCGCGTGGCGGCCGACGGCGGCTCGGCCATCCTCGCCCGCGACGGCGGCCCGCAGCAGGCCTACCGCGTCGGCGACGCGCTCGCCCCGGGCGTGGTGCTGGAGGCGGTGGCCGCCGACCACGCCGTGCTGCTCGATGCCGGCGTGCGTCGCCGGCTGGAGCTGCCGGCGGTCCAGGGCGCCGGCCCGGGCGGCGGGCCTGCACCGGCCGCCCTGCCCGCTTCCGCGCCTGCGCCTGCGCCGGCCGCCACGGCCGCGCCCGAGCAGGAGACGCGC
>DASRYN010000205.1:0-2515 GCA_035687185.1 Pseudoxanthomonas sp.
CCTGCGCGGCCAGCGCATCCGGATCCGCGGCGCGGCCGCCGAACAGCGCGGCATCGACCGCGGCCACGGCCCGGGCGTAACCGGCCAGTGCCGCCATGGCCTCGGCCATGCCCGCCGGCCGCGCGCGCGCGGCCGGCAGCGCCGCCAGCGCGTCGGCCAGCCCGTCCCACGGCGCGGCCACCGGTTCCAGCAGTCGCCCGAGCGGATGCCGCGAGCGGTGGCCGGCCCAGTCGCGCAGCTCCGTGGCCCACCAGCCCAGCTTGGCGTCGGCCGGCAGCGGATCGCCCTCGACGTTGAGGATGGCGTCGAACTCCTGCAGCAGCGCGAACCAGGCCACGGCCAGGCGCCGCTGGTCCTCGGCCACGAACACGCCGGCCACGTCCCACTCGGGCCAGCGCGCCCGCCACTTCTCCAGGAAACTGTCCAACGCGTCCGATCCGCTCATGCGCCCATTGTAGGGGCGGCGGTCAGTCCTCGATGCGGTACTTGGTCTTGATCATGTCGACGTACACGGCGGCGTAGCGGCCGAACCAGCGGTCGCCGCCGGCGTAGCGCGCCTCGCACTGCCCCAGCTTGGTCATCGACCGCTCCAGCCCGTCGATGTAGTCGGCGTATTTGGCGCGGTAGGTCTTGTGCAGCTTCTCCAGCGACTGCTTGATGGGCGGGCGCCCCTGGAGCTGCCAGCTCAGGCCGGTGACGCCATGGATGCCCGACGCCGAGTCGCCGAAGGCCATGGCACCTTCGGCGAACTTGCTGTACTGGGTGGTGATGGACCACGCGCGGTGCAGGTAGTAGCGGTTGAAGTCGATGCGTTCCATCGCGTTCTCGTAGCATTCCTGGCAATCCACGTCCTCGGCGCAGGCCGAGGGTGCCTGGAAGCCGTCGCTGTCGAGGCCCAGGGGGTCGTACCGGCCATCGTCGGCGCCGAGTCCCTCGTACGCCTCGGCCAGCTCCTCCGAGGACCGCACCGTCCTCACGCCCCAGCTGGCCACCTTGCCGACCTCGCCGAACTCCCCGGAGATGGCGTCGACGGCCTCGCCCACGTTCACCCCGGTGAATTCCTCCAGGTCGCCGATGAACTGGCTCTGCGCCGCGGCCCCGGCGTGCCATGCGACCGCCAGCACCACCGCAGCCACGCCCCATCCTTTCATGGTCTTCATGCCCGCTTCCTCCTCCGCTGGAACACCACCCAGCCGCCGGCCAGCACCAGCAGGCCCGCCGCGGCCAGGCCCCACCACAGCACGTTGCCGCCGCCGGCGTCGCCCTGGTACTGCGAGGCCGGCACGACGACCGGCTTGAGGTCCGGCTTGATCTCGTCGCCGACCCAGACCAGGAGCTTGTAGGGCGTGCCCGGATCCGGGCTGCTGACCGCCACCTGGAACTCGCCCTCGGTGCGGAAGCGGAAACTCACCTGCTGCCCCTGCTCGGCGCGGCCCTGCCGCACCGGCGGCTCCCACGGGTACTTGCCGATGGCCAGGTCTAGCCTGGCGTCGCGGGTCAGCGGGCGCAGGGTGACCACCACCGGCACCATCATGTGCAGGTGCTCGAGGAAGAAGCGGTGCGGCTTCTCCCCCGCCTGGCCACGGACCATCGCGGCCTTGCCTTCGGGCAGGTCGGGTACCTTGCGCGGCTCCAGGCGGTAGGCCGTGGGCGGCGGATCGGCCGCGGCGGCGGGCAGGGCCGGCGCGGCGAGCAGCAGCGCCAACAGGCAGGCAAGCGAAGGACGCAGGCGCATGGGAACCTCCAGGACGCGGCGCCCCCGCGCCGCCCACCTCCCCATACGCAGGAACGGGGCGGCCAGTGCCACCCCGCGTCGCGGGCTCAGCCGGCGGCGGCCACGCCCGGCCAGCGGGCCGGGTCGAGCAGGTCCCGCGGAGCGTCGGCCATGGCGTCGGCATGCCAGGCGGCCGGCTGCTCGTCGTCCAGGCGGTAGCCCCAGAGCACGGCGATGGACGGCATGCCCGCGCCGCGGGCGGCGACCACGTCGCGCTCGTCGTCGCCCACGTACACGCAGGCTCCCGGGTCGGCGCCCAGCGTCCTGGCCGCCTCCAGCAGCGGCAGCGGATGCGGCTTCTTCTCCGCGTAGGTGTCGCCGCCCACCAGCACCGCGCAGCGCGACTGCCAGCCCAGCCCGGCCACGACCTCGCGCGCCAGGTACTCGGGCTTGTTGGTGACGATGCCCCAGCGCGCGCCGCCGTCCTCCAGCGCCCGCAGCATGGCCTCGATGCCGTCGAACGGCAGGCTGTGCCGGCCCAGTTCCTCGCGGTAGACGCCCAGGAACTCCGGGACCATCGCCTCGCGCGCCGCCTCGTCCAGCTCCGGGAAGCAGGCGCCGATCATCGCGCGCGCGCCCTTGGACACGTGCTGGCGCAGCATGCCCAGCACCACCGGCGGCCGCCCGCGCGCGGCGAGGATGCGGTTGGCGGTGGCGAGCATGTCCGGGGCGCTGTCCAGCAGGGTCCCGTCCAGGTCGAACAGCGCCACCGGCGGGAAGCGCGGAGCGGTGGCGCGCATC
>DASRYN010000206.1:0-6935 GCA_035687185.1 Pseudoxanthomonas sp.
CGACCGCTTCGAGCGCCGCCGCCCGGGGCGCCTGATCCTGGCGGTGGAGGACGACGCGCCCTTCGCCGAGGCGCTGGTGGCGCTGGCGCACGAGCTGGACTTCGACTGCGTGGTCGCCACCACCGCCGAGGAAGGCATGGCCATGGCCCGCGAGCTGGCCCCCAGCGGCATCCTGCTGGACATCGGCCTTCCGGACGTGTCCGGCCTGAGCGTGCTGGAGCGCCTCAAGCGCGATCCGTCC
The DNA here is from genome assembly GCA_035687185.1 of Pseudoxanthomonas sp. Taxonomy (GTDB): domain Bacteria; phylum Pseudomonadota; class Gammaproteobacteria; order Xanthomonadales; family Xanthomonadaceae; genus Pseudoxanthomonas. The sequence goes on from DASRYN010000206.1 coordinate 242, forward strand.
ACCCGCCACATCCCGGTGCACGTGGTCTCGGCGCTGGAGCGCACCCAGGTGGCGCTGGAACTGGGCGCGGTGGGCTACCTGATCAAGCCCGCCACGCGCGACCGCCTGGCCTCGGCCATCCGCCAGCTGGAGGAAACCCACTCGCGCGCGGTGCGCCGCCTGCTGATCGTCGAGGACGACAGCGACCTGCGCGACAACCTGCGCCTGCTGCTGGCGCGCGAGCAGCTGGAGATCGTCGCGGTGGGCACCATCGCCGAGGCGGTGGAGCAGCTGGCCGGCGCCACCTTCGACTGCATGGTGACCGACCTGGCCCTGCCCGACGGCAGCGGCTACGACCTGCTCGAGCGCATGGCCGGGCACGAGGCCGCGGCCTTCCCGCCGGTGATCGTGTACACCGGCCGCGCGCTGACCCGCGAAGAGGAGCAGCGCCTGCGCCGCTACTCCAAGAGCATCATCATCAAGGGCGCGCGCTCGCCCGAGCGCCTGCTGGACGAGGTCACGCTGTTCCTGCACAGCGTGGAGGCCTCGCTGCCCTCGGACCAGCAGCGGCTGCTGCGCGAGGCGCGCCGGCGCGATGCAGTGCTGGACGGCCGCCGCGTGCTGCTGGTGGAGGACGACGTGCGCAACATCTTCGCCCTGTCCAGCGTGCTCGAGCCGCTGGGCGTGAAGCTGGACATCGCCCGCAACGGGCGCGAGGCGCTGGAGCACCTGGCCGCGCGCGAGGCCGACCTGGTGTTGATGGACATCATGATGCCGGAGATGGACGGGCTGACCGCCATGCGCGAGATCCGGCGCAAGCCGCAATGGCAGGACGTGCCCATCATCGCGCTGACCGCCAAGGCCATGGCCGACGACCGCGAGCGCTGCCTGGAGGCCGGCGCCAACGACTACATCGCCAAGCCCATCGACATCGACAAGCTGGTCTCGCTGTGCCGGGTGTGGTGCTCTCGCCCATGAACGAGGACGAGCTGTTCGACCTGGAGCTGCGGCTGCTGCTGGAGGCGCTGTACCGGCGCTACCACTACGACTTCCGCGAGTACGCGATGTCGTCGCTGCGCCGCCGCGTGCGCCAGGCCATGGAACGGTTCCACTGCGGGCGGGTGGCCGACCTGCAGCACCGGCTGCTGCACGAGCCGGAGCTGTTCGCGCAGGCGATGCAGTACTTCACCGTGCAGGTCTCGGAGATGTTCCGCGACCCGGACTACTTCCGCGCGCTGCGCGAGCACGCCCTGCCGGTGCTGCGCACCTACCCGTCCACCAAGGTCTGGGTGGCCGGGTGCAGCACCGGCGAGGAGGTCTGGTCGCTGGCGATCCTGCTGCAGGAGGAGGGCCTGCTGGACCGGACGCTGATCTACGCCACCGACATCAACCCCGAGGCGCTGGCCCGGGCCGAAGCCGGGGTGTTCGACATCGACCGGCTGTCGCAGTTCAGCCGCAGCTACCTGCGGGCAGGCGGGCGCGGCTCGCTGTCCGACTACTACAGCACCGCGTACAACGGCGCGCTGTTCGACCGCAGGCTCAAGCGCAACATCGTCTTCGCCGACCACAGCCTGGCCACCGACAGCGTGTTCTCCGAGGTGCACCTGGTCTCGTGCCGCAACGTGCTGATCTACTTCAACCGCAGCCTCCAGGACCGCGCGGTGGGGCTGTTCCACGAGGCGCTGGTGCATCGCGGCTTCCTCGGCCTGGGCAGCAAGGAGTCGCTGCAGTTCGGCGCCCACGCCGCCGGCTTCGAGCCCTGCGCGCGCGGGCAGCGCCTGTACCGGAAGACGGCATGAGCGGCGCCCGTTCCCGCCTGGCCGACCGCTTCGACGCCATGGTCATCGGCGCGTCGGCCGGCGGCGTGGCCGCGCTGCGCACGGTGCTCGGCAGCCTGCCGGCCGGCCTGCCGGTGCCGGTGCTGATCGTGCTGCACCTGCCGCGCGACCGTCCCAGCCTGGTCGCCGGGCTGCTGGACGAAGGCTGCGCGCTGCCCGTGCGCGAGGCGCAGGACAAGGACCCGCTGCGGCCGGGCACCGTGTACGTGGCGCCGCCGGACTACCACCTGCTGGTGGAGGGCCGGGATGCCGTGGCGCTGTCCGTCGACCCACCGGTGCTGTTCTCGCGCCCGGCGATCGACCCGCTGTTCGAGAGCGCCGCGGAGGCGTTCGGCCCGCGCCTGCTGGCGCTGCTGCTCACCGGCGCCAGCAGCGACGGCAGCGGCGGCGTGGCCGCCGTGCGCAGGCGCGGCGGCACGGCCTGGATCCAGCAACCCGACGACGCGGCCTCGCCGCTGATGCCGGCGTCCGCGCTCGCCCATGCGGGCGCCGACGCGGTGCTTTCCCTGCAGGATATCTGCGACCGCCTGGCGGAGTTCCATCCATGAAGCTGATCGAGCACGGGCCCGACGCCCGCGACCTGACCGTCAACCTCCTCGTCGTGGACGACATCGAGGAAAACCTGGTGGCCATGGATGCCCTGCTCGGCCGCGACGGCGTGCGCGTGCTGTGCGCACGCTCGGGCGCCGAGGCCCTGGAACTGCTGTTGCAGCACGAGGTGGCGGTGGCGCTGCTGGACGTGCACATGCCGGAGATGGACGGCTTCTCGCTGGCCGAGCTGATGCGCGGCTCCTCGCGCAGCCGCCAGGTGCCGATCATCTTCCTGACCGCCTCGCCCAGCGACCCGGTGCGCGCCTTCCAGGGCTACGGGGCCGGGGCGGTGGACTTCCTGCACAAGCCGGTCGAGCCGCACGTGATCGCCAGCAAGGTCAACGTGTTCGTGGAGCTGTACCGCCAGCGGCACCTGCTGAAGGCGCGCAACGAGTCCCTGGAGCGGGCGCTCAAGCTCAACGAGACCATGGTGGCGGTGCTCACCCACGACCTGCGCACGCCGCTGTCGGCCATGCTGCTGTGCACCGAGAAGCTGGCGATGGAGCTGCCGGACGAGCCGTCGGTGCAGCGCACCCTGGGGCAGATGCAGAGCAGCGGCTGGCGGATGGCGCGCATGGTGGAGCAGCTGCTGGACTTCTCCCGCATCCGCACCGGCGGGCTGCGCCTGGAGCCGGTGCCGTGCGACTGCGGCGAGGTGGTGTCGGCGGTGGTGAACGAGGCGCGCCGCGCCCACCCGGGGGCCAGCATCGAGCTGCGCCTGGGCCCGTCGCTGGCCCTGCAGGCGGACGTGGACCGGCTGTCGCAGGCGGTGTCCAACCTGGTGGGCAATGCCGTGGTGCACGGCGCCGGCGGGCCGGTGCAGGTGAGCGTGGAGCGCGCCGGCGAATGCATCGTCATCGTGGTCCGCAACCGCGGCGCGATCGACGAGGCGCTGCTGCCCCGGCTGTTCGAGCCGTTCAAGGGCGGCTCGCCGTCCGACGGGCTGGGGCTGGGGCTGTTCATCGCCGACCAGTTCGTGCAGGCCCACGGCGGCCGCCTGGCCGTCGCCAACGACGACGGCTGGGTCCGGTTCGAGGCGCGGCTGCACTGCGCGGACGCCGACGGGGCGGGTCGGGAAGCGGCCGCGTCCGCCGGGGCGCACGGGGCAGAGCGCAGCCGTCCGTCCGCGCGTGCCGGGGCCGCGCAGGCGGACCCGGTGGCGGGCCCGGCGTGACCCGGCGGCGAAGGCCGGGAGTGTGACGCCGGCGTGAAAGGGCGTTGACATTCCCCTGCCTATACTCGGCGCGGGGCTCCCCCTTTCCGGCTCACGCTATGCCCGTATCCTTCCAGCACGAGTTGGAAGCGCCCGACGATTTCTGCACGCCGGATGGCATGCAGGCCTTGGCGGCCGCCGACCAGGCTGTCCTCGACGCGATTCCCGCCGCGGTGTACGTGTGCGGGGCCGACGGCACCCTGCTGCGCTACAACCGCCACGCCGCGCGGCTGTGGGGCCGCGAACCGCGGGTGGGTGATGCCTGCGAGCGCTACTGCGGCGCCCACCGGCTGTACCTGCCCGACGGCTCCTGGCTGCCGCACGACCGCACCCCCATGGCCCGCGCGCTGGAGACCGGCGAGCCCTGCCACGGCCGCGAGGTGGTGGTCGAGCGCCAGGACGGCAGCCGGCGGACGGTGATGGTGGACATCGAGGCGCTGTGCGACGAGCAGGGGCGCATCACCGGCGCGATCAACTGCTTCCGCGACGTCACCGACCGCTACCGGGCCGAGGAAGAGAGCCGGCGCTACCAGCGCGACCTGGAGGACTTCTTCCACAATTGCGCCGTCGGCCTGCACCTGGTGGCCGCCGACGGCACCATCCTGCGCGCCAACGCCGCCGAGCTGGAGATGCTGGGCTACCCGGCCGAGGAGTACGTCGGCCGGAACATCACCGAGTTCCACCTCGACGCCGAGGTGATCGACGGCATCCTCGCCGACCTGCGCGCCGGCCGGAAGGTGGACAAGCAGGTCGCGCGCATGCGCGCGCGCGACGGCTCGGTCCGCTACGTGCAGATCACCTCCAACGCGCGCTACCTGGACGGGCAGTTCGCCAACACCCGCTGCTTCACCGTGGACGTCACCGAGCAGCACCTGGCCAACGAGGCGCTGCGCGAGCGCGAGCACCAGCTGCGGCAGATCCTCAACGCCATCCCCGCGGCCATCTACATGACCGACGCGCAGGGCCGCATCACCTTCTTCAACGACGCGGCGGTGGAGTTCTCCGGGCGCCATCCGAAGCTGGGCACGGACGAATGGTGCGTGAGCTGGCGCCTGTACGACGCCGACGGCAACCCCATCCGGCACGACGAGTGCCCGATGGCGGTGGCCCTGCGCGAGCAGCGCCCCATCCGCGGCGTGGAGGCCATCGCCGAGCGGCCGGACGGCACCCGGGTGCCGTTCATCCCGTTCCCCACGCCGCTGCGCGACGAGAACGGCACCATGGTGGGCGCGGTCAACATGCTGGTGGACATCACCGACCGCAAGCGCGCCGAGGAGGCGCAGCAGGCGCTGATCCACGAGCTCAACCACCGGGTCAAGAACAGCCTGGCCACGGTGCAGTCGATCGCGCTGCAGACCTACCGCGTCTCGCCCGCCCCGCGCGAGTTCATCGACAAGTTCCAGGGCCGCCTGCTGGCGCTGAGCAAGGCCCACGACCTGCTCACCCGCCGCGCCTGGACGCGGCTGGAGGTGCGCGACCTGTTCGAGACCGAGCTGGGCCCGTACCTCATCGGCCACGACCGCATCCGCCGCGACGGCCCGGAGGTGGCGTTGCAGCCGCGCGCGGCGCTGGTGCTGGGCATGGTGCTGCACGAGCTGGCCACCAACGCGGCCAAGTACGGCGCGCTGTCCTGCGACACCGGCCGGGTGGAGCTGACCTGGCGCGTGGAAGGCGGCGCGGCAGGCGCCCACTTCCATCTCTGCTGGCAGGAGCGTGGCGGGCCGCCCGTCTCCGCGCCGGCCTCCCGAGGTTTCGGTACGCGTTTCATCGACCGCAGCATCGTCAAGGAACTCAGCGGCGGGATCGACCTGTCCTTCGAACCGGACGGCGTGCGCTGCAGGATGCACTTCCCTCTCACCTAGGGCGCCGCCATGACCTCCACCGAACCTCCGTTGCGCGTCCTCGTGGTCGAGGACGAAAGCCTGCTGGCCATGCTGATCGAGGACGTGCTCGCCAGCGAGGGCTGGGAGGTGGTGGCCAGCGCCGCCACCGTCGCCGAGGCGCTGGCCGCGGTGGAGCAGGGCGGCTTCGACGTGGCCCTGCTCGACGTGAACGTGGCCGGCGAGGAGGTGTTCCCGGTCGCCGAGGCGCTGTTGCGGCGCGAGCTGCCGCTGCTGTTCGCCTCCGGCTACGGCAGCCACGGGGTGCGCCGCGACCTGCGCCACCTGCCGGTGATCGCCAAGCCGTTCCACCCGGCGGCGCTGGTCGAGGCGCTGCGCGCGGCGGTGGCCGAACACGCGGGGCAGGACCCGCGCTGAGCCGCCTGCACGCGGCGTCCACGCCACCCGGGCTTCCATGCCGGGACCGGGGTGGGGCAATCCGTCCAGTCGCCCCGCCGCGCCCGCGGGCGCACAGTTTCCCCATGGCGCGCCGCCCGCGCAGGCGGCGGCGCGGAACCCGCACCGGCCGCGCCGCGGCCACGCACGGATCGCCCGATCAGGACCGCTTGCAGTGTTCGACGACCTCGACCCGGTATTCCTGGCCCGGCTGCAGTTCGCCTTCACGGTCAGCTTCCACTTCATCTTCCCGGCCTTCTCCATCGGCCTGGCCAGCTACCTGGCGGTGCTGGAGGCGCTGTGGCTGCGCACGCGCCGGCCGCTGTACCTGGACCTGTTCCGCTTCTGGCTGAAGATCTTCGCCGTGGCCTTCGCCATGGGCGTGGTGTCGGGCATCGTGATGTCCTACCAGTTCGGCACCAACTGGGCGGTGTTCTCCGACCGGGCCGGGCCGATCATCGGGCCGCTGATGGCCTACGAGGTGATGACCGCGTTCTTCCTGGAAGCCGGCTTCCTGGGGGTGATGCTGTTCGGCATGGACCGGGTGGGCCCGCGGCTGCACTTCGTGGCCACGCTGATGGTGGCCATCGGCACCTTCATCTCCGCCTTCTGGATCCTCAGCGCCAACAGCTGGATGCACACGCCCACCGGCTACGCCGTCAACGCGGCCGGGCAGTTCGTGCCGGCCGGCAGCTGGCTGGAGATCATCTTCAATCCCAGCTTCCCGTACCGGCTGGCGCACACCGTGATCGGTGCCTACCTGACCACCGCGCTGGTGGTCGGCGGCGTGGGCGCCT
>DASRYN010000207.1:0-2447 GCA_035687185.1 Pseudoxanthomonas sp.
CGCGCCGACCGCGAGCAGGGCGAGGCCGGCGGCCGCGCGCAGCTGCGCCGCCACTTCCGCCTGCGGCCGGACCGCTGGCCGGCTGCGGCGCTGACCCGCCAGTTCGACGCCGGCGATGCGGCCGGCGCGCTGTGGCTGCGCGCCGACCCGGCGCACGTGGCCCCCGACCTCAACGGTGCGCGCCTGCTGGGCTGGGGCGAGGGCCTGGGCGTGGACGCGGCCGACACCGACGCGCTGCTGCCCACGCTGCGCCCGCTGTTCGGCGACGCCGGCCTGCAGCTGGACGCGCCTCACCCCGCGCGCTGGTACCTGCGCCTGCCCGAGGCCGTGCGCCTCCCGGAGTTCTTCGCCCCGGAGGAGGCCGCCGGCGAGGACCTGTTCGGCGTGCTGCCGCAGGGCGACACGATGGAGGCGCGGCGCTGGCGCGCGCTGATCACCGAAGTGCAGGTGCTGCTGCACCACCATCCGTGGAACCGCGAGCGCGCCGCGCAGGGCCGGCCGGCAATCAACGCGCTCTGGTTCTGGGGCGGCGGCACGGTGCCGGACGAGGTGCGCGGCCCCTACATGAACGTGCGCAGCCGCGACCCGCTGCTGCAGGCGCTGGCGCAGGCCTCGGGCGCGGCCATCGCCGCGCCGGCCGCCGACGCCCCGGCCGGCGTGGTCGGCGACAGCCTGGTGGACCTGCGCCACCTGCGTTCGCTGGACACCTTCGCCGCGCAGGCGCTGCCGCCGCTGCTGCGGGCCATGGCCCGGCGCGAGTACGACGCCCTGCTGCTGGACTTCGAGGACGGCGCGCGCTTCCGCCTCGGCCATGCCCAGCGCTGGCGCTTCTGGCGTCCGCCGCTGGCGACCCTGGCCGGATGATCCCGCGGCCGGCCGCATGATGCCCCCGCAACCCCGCATCCGGCGGCGCGACGCCGTGCCGTGCGGCGGCGCCTGGCCCGATGCCGTGCCGCCGCTGCTGCGGCGCGTGTACGCCGCGCGCGGTGCCGGCGCCATCGCCCTGGCGCAGCCGCGCCTGGCCGCGCTGCTCCCGCCGGACGGCATGGCCGGCATGGCCGCGGCCACCGCGTTGCTGGAGGACGCCATCCTCGAGGGACGGCACATCGTGGTGGTCGGCGACTTCGACTGCGACGGCGCCACCGCCTGCGCGGTGGGCGTGCGCGGCCTGCGCATGCTCGGTGCCGCGCGCGTCTCGCACGCGGTGCCCAACCGCATGGTGCACGGCTACGGCCTGTCGCCGGCGCTGGTGGGCGAGCTGGCCGCGCTCGGCCCGGAACTGCTGGTCACGGTGGACCACGGCATCGCCTGCCATGCCGGCATCGCCGCGGCCCGCGCCCGCGGCTGGCCGGTGCTGGTGACCGATCACCACCTGCCGGGCGAGCGCCTGCCGGCCGCCGACGCCATCGTCAACCCGAACCTGCCCGGCGACGCCTTCCCCAGCAAGGCGCTGGCCGGCGTGGGCGTGATCTTCTACCTGCTGCTGGCGCTGCGCCGGCGGCTGCGCGAGGCCGGTCGCTTCCCGGGAGGCGAACCCGACCTGACCACCCTGCTGGACCTGGTGGCGGTGGGCACCGTCGCCGACCTGGTGCCGCTGGACGCCAACAACCGCGCCCTGGTCGGCGCCGGCCTGCGCCGCCTGCGCGCCGGCCGCGGCTGCGCGGGGCTGCGCGCGCTGATCGAAGTCTGCGGCCGCGATCCGGCGCGGCTCACCGCGGCGGACATCGGCTACGCCATCGGCCCGCGCCTCAACGCGGCCGGACGGCTGGAGGACATGGCGCTGGGCATCGAGTGCCTGCTCACCGACGACCCCGGCCGCGCGCGCGAGCTGGCCGGGCTGCTGGACGGCATCAACGCCGAACGCCGCGCCGTGCAGCAGAGCATGACCGACGACGCCGAAGCGGCGCTCGCCCGCGCGCGGCTGGACGCGCAGGCGCCGCTGGCCCCATGCCTGTTCGATCCGGAGTGGCACCCCGGCGTGGTGGGCCTGGTCGCATCGAAGATGAAGGAACGGCTGCATCGCCCGGTGGTCGCGTTCGCCCCGGCCGAGCCGGGCGCGAGCGTGCTGCGCGGTTCGGCGCGCTCGGTGCCCGGCTTCCACATCCGCGATGCGCTGGCCGCGGTCGACACCGCACACCCGGGCCTGGTGGAACGCTTCGGCGGCCACGCCATGGCCGCCGGCCTCACCCTCGAGCGCGGGAAGCTGTCCGCCTTCGAGCAGGCCTGGCAGGCGCACGCCGCGCGCATGCTGGACGACGCGCTGCTGCAGGCCGAACTGCTCAGCGACGGCGAGCTGCTGCCGCAGGAGCTGGACCGGTTCCACGCCGAGGCGCTGCGCGACGGCGGGCCGTGGGGGCAGGGCTTCCCCGAGCCGCTGTTCGACGGCGAGTTCGAGCTGCTGGACTGGCGCGTGGTCGGCGAACGCCACCTGCGCATGCAGCTGCGCC
>DASRYN010000208.1:0-8137 GCA_035687185.1 Pseudoxanthomonas sp.
CGGGGAGCTGCGCGTGCAGGCCATGCGCAACCCGCTGCTGGAACAGCTGCTGGGCGAAGGCCACGCGCTGCCCGGCGCGCACGGCATCGGCCTGGCCACCGACGCCGACGGCCGCCTGCTCGACGCCGGCGGCCGGCCGCAGGACGACCTGCGCGCCATCGGCAGCCTGCGCATCGGCCAGGCATGGGAGAGCATCGCGGTGCCGGAGCTGCGCGTGCAGGCCGAGGCGCTGGCGCGTGCGTGGTTGCCCTGGGGCCGCGGTGCCTGACGGAACCGCGAACGCCTACGGCGGGCCGGCGAGCAGGGCCAGCGCGCGCCGCAGCTGCTCGCCCGGCGCCAGGTCCACCGCCACCGTGGCCACGCCGGGCTCGTCGACCGGCTCCTCCAGGGCCGCGAACTGGCTCTCCAGCAGCGACAGCGGCATGTAGTGCCCGGTGCGCGCGCGCATCCGCGCCGATACCAGCGCCGCGTCGCCCTGCAGGTACAGGAAGCGCAGGGGCAGGCCGGTGGCGCGCAGCATGTCCCGGTGAGCGCGGCGCAGCCCGGAGAAGGCCAGCGCCACGCGCTCGCCCGCGGCCACGCGGCGCTCCAGGTCGGCCGCGATGCGCTGCACCCACGGCACGCGCATGGCGTCGGTCAGCGGCTTGCCGCTGGCCATGTGCGCCTTGGCCTCGGCGCTGTGGAAGTCGTCCGCGTCCAGGAAGGTGGCCGACCAGTACGTGGCCAGCGCCTGCGCCAGCGTAGTCTTGCCGCTGCCGGACACGCCCATCACCACCGCCACGCGCACGTCGCTCACGCCGGCAACTCCACGCGCACGGCGTAGCGGCGCCCGGCCCCGACCCGCGCCAGCACGTCGCCCTCCAGCCACTGCCCGTCCACCGCCACGCGCCGCCGTTCCAGCCCGGGCACGCGCTCGATCTCCACCTCGAACTCCGCGCCGCGGAAGCGTCGGGTCACCCGCGCGCGCGGCCAATGCGACGGCAGTTGCGGCGCGATGCGCAGGCCTTGGCCCTCGCCGCGCAGGCCGAACAGCTCCTCGATCAGGCAACGGTAAAGCCACGCCGCGGTGCCAGTGTTGAACAGCTGGCTGGAACGACCGGCGGTGCGCGGATGCAGCTTCCACGCGCCGCGGTAGTAGTTGGGCACGAACACCGGCAGCTGGCCGCGCTGCAGGCAATCTTCCGGTGCCGGATCCGGCAGCATCGCGCGCAGCACGCGCCAGGCGCGGTCGCCTTCGCCGATGCGGTACAGGCTGTACAGCCAGAACGCGGCAGCATGGTTGTAAACCGAACCGTTCTCGGCCGACCCGGGGAATTTCTGCGTCAGCCGGCCCACGTCCTCGCGCATGCCGGTGTACGGCGGACCGAGCATGGTCACCCCATACGGCGTGGCCAGCTGTTCCTCGACCGCGGCGATCAGGCGCGCGCGTTGTTCCTCGTCCGGCGCGCCGCTGAGCAGCGCCCAGCTTTGCGGGTTGAGGTAAATGCGGCCCTCGTGGTCGGCGCTGACGCCGAAGGCCACGCCGTCGTCGGTGATGCCGCGACCGTACCAGTCGCCGTCCCACAACTGCGCGTTCATCGCGGCATTGAATTCGTCCGCGCCCTGCATGAACTCTGCGGCCAGCGCCGCTTCGCCGCGCTGTTCGCACACCTGCGCCCACAGCTTCAGCGCCCAGGCGCTGGCCAGCGACAGCCAGCCGGACACGCCCTTGCCCTTCCAGCCCACCATGTTCATCGGATCGCACCAGTCGCCCTGGGCGATGTAGCTCAGGCCGCGTTCGTCGCGCGACTGCAGCAGCCAGCGCATCGCATTGCCGATGCGCTCGAACACGCTGGCCGTGTTGCCCTCGTGATCGGTCACCGGTTCGTCGAGCAGGGCGAGGTCGCCGGTTTCGTCCAGGTAGGCGCGCAGGCACACCGGCAGCCACACGCAATGGTCGGTGTGCGGGATCTGGTTGATGTACTTCAGCTCCGCGCCTTCGACCAGCAGGATGCCGTCGGGCATGGCGCCGCCGGGCTCCTGCTGCGACAGCGCGTGCAGGAAGGCCGCGCGCGCCACGTCCGGACGCAGGTAGCCCATGCCCATGTGGTCCTGCAAGTAGTTGCGCGTCTGCGGGTCGGTGGTCAGGCGATTGACGTCGCCGTGGTAATACACCTGGCGCGGCAGCCAGTGGTTGGCGAAGTCGTCCAGCCACGGGTCCGGCGTTTCGATGCGGACGCAGCCGCGGCCCTCCTTCAAATAGGCCGCGTATGCCTCGCGCGCGGCGGCGAAGCCGTCGGCCGAGAGATGGCGTTCGCGCAGCGCGCGGATTTCGGCATCGTCCAGTGCGGGTGCGAACAGGAAGCGGAATTCCTGCACCTCGTCCGGCGCCAGCGCCACGCGGTACTGCAATGCGGCGGTGGGCATCTCGTACAGCGCATCGCCGCCGGCGAGGGTATCGCGTTCGGCGATGGACGAAGGCGCCTGCAACCCGCCCTCGCCTTCGAACGCGCTCTGGTTGGCTTCCCACGCATCCGGCGCGCGCTCGTGCAGCAGCACGGTGCGGTCCTTGAAGTCGCGCTGGCGGAAGTAGTCCTGCACCTTCTGGTACGGCGCGACGCTGGAACAGACGATGCCGCCCAGGTCGGCGCGATACGCGCCGGACTGGTTCATCCACGACATGTAGCCGACCGGGAAATACGGATACAGGCTGATGCGCCGCGCGCGCCCGGAGCGGTTGCGCACGCGCAGGGTCCACAGTTCGGCCACGTCGTCCGCGGGCAGCTGCACGCGCCATTCCACCTCGATGCCGCCGCTGCGCACGCGCCAGGCCACGTCGCCCAGGCCCACGTCGAACGCGAATTCCTCCGCCGCGCGCTGCACCGGCGCGTGCGGCACCGAGAACAGCGCGCCGTCCTCCTCGTCCTTGACGTAGCAGAAGCGGCCCGGGTGGTGCGCGTAATACGGCTGCTCCGGCTGCATGAAGGTCCTGGCCTCCAGCACCGGCGCATGCGCGTACTTGGCCGGTTCCGGCTGCATGAACTGCGCGGTGGCGTAACCGCGGCAGTTGAGTTGCAGCAGCAGGCGCTTGTTCCACAGGAAGGTGGAGGCGCGCGGCATCGCGCCGGGATCGCGCAGGACGAAACGGCGCCCTTCTTCCACGAACCCGTACATCGGATCGGTCATGCCTGTGTCTCGCGTCGTTGTTGCAGTTCGGCCTGCACCCGGGCCAGGGCCGCATCGTCCAGCGGGTAGAAGCGCATCACCCACGCCGCCAGCAGCGCGACCGCGCCGGGGATCACCGTCAGCAGCAGGGCGATGCCGGTGCGCGATGCCTCGCTCTGCGCCTGGTTGGCCACGTAGCCCATCGCCGCCAGCAGCCAGGCGATGCCGGCAGAGGCCATCGCGCCGCCCAGCTTCTGCGAGAACGTGGCCGCGGCGAAGGTCATCGCGGTGGCGCGGCGGCCGGTCTTCCATTCGGTGTAGTCGGCGCAGTCGGCGTACATGGAGAAGGCCAGCGGCGACTTCGGCCCCAGCATCAAGCCGATCAGCAGGTTCAGCGCGAACAGGGTCCACACCGCATCGGCCGGCAGGAAATACATGGCGCTGCTGGCCACGCCCACGCCGGCCATCAGCCACATCAGCAGGCGTTTCTTGTCCACGTAGCGCGTCATCAGCGGCGTCAGCGCGGCGCCCACGGCCAGCGCCACCGAGTACGCGCCCAGGAACAGCCCGGTCAGTTCCGGCCGGCCCACGTAGTACTTCAGGTAGTACACCAGCGAGCCGCTGCGCATGACGATGGTGATCATGATGATCAGCGCCAGCGCGAACAGCACCAGCCACGGCCGGTTGCGCAGCAGGTCCAGCATGTCCTGGCGCACCGCGCTGCGCTGTTGCGGCGGCGGCTGGATGCGTTCGCGCGTGGTCAGGAACACGGCCAGGAAGCAGGCCGCCGCCACCGCGCCGTACGCGCCCAGGGTCAGCTGCCAGCCCAGCGCCTCGTCGCCCCCGCCCAGCCGGCGCACCAGGTCCAGGGTCAGCCAGTTGACCAGGGTGGTGCCGGCGAAGGCGGCGATGAAGCGGAAGCTGATCAGCGTGGTGCGCTGCTGGCTGTCGGCGGTGATCACCCCGGACAGCGCCGAGTACGGCATGCTCAGCACGGTGTAGGCCAGCATCATCAGGCTGAAGGTGGCGTAGGCCCACAGCAGCTTGCCGCCCTCGTCCAGGTCCGGCACGGTCCAGGTCAGCACGCCGGCGGCGGCCAGCGGCAGCGCGCCCCACAGCAGCCACGGGCGAAAGCGTCCCCAACGGCTGCGGGTTCGGTCGGCTATCGCGCCCATCAGCGGGTCGGTGATCGCATCGACGATCTTGGTCACCAGCATCATCGTGCCCACCGCCGCCGCGGCCAGGCCCATGACGTCGGTGTAGAAGATCAGCAGGAAGGCCGAAATGTTGGCCCAGTACAGGTTGAAGCCGAAGTCGCCGATGCCGTAGCCGAGCTTCTCGCGCAGCCGCAGCGGCGCATGGCCGCCTCCGGCGCGCCGCGTTCCGGCGGTGTCCGTGGTCTGGTGTGGCATGTCCCCTCGCCCGAGCGTCCCGGCCGCACCGCGGCCGGTCGATTGACAGCGTTGTCGAGCTTGAGCCCTCGCCGCCGCCAAGGCAAGCGGCGGCCGCATACGCCGGCGGACGGAAGTACACTCGGCCGGACGGGTCGGGAGGGCCGCCTTGGTCTCGAGCTGGATACTGCTGCTGGTGTCCGTGGGCTACGCCGCGCTGCTGTTCGCGGTGGCGTGGTGGGGCGACCGTCGCCCGATGTACCCGGACCCGGACCGGCCGTGGCTGCGCCCGGTGGTCTACAGCCTGGCGCTGGCGGTGTACTGCTCGTCGTGGACGTTCTACGGCGCGGTGGGCAGCGCGGTGCGCAGCGGCATCGGTTACCTGCCGATCTACCTGGGCCCGCTGCTCCTGCTGCTGTTCGGCTGGCGCATCATCGAGCGGCTGGCGCTGATCGCGCGCAGCCAGAACACCGTCTCCATCGCCGACTTCATCTCCGCGCGCTACGGCCGATCGCGGCGGCTGGCCGCGCTGGTGACCCTGATCGCGCTGGTGGGCGTGGTGCCGTACGTGGCGCTGCAGTACCGCGCCGTGGCCATGAGCCTGAGCGTGCTCAGCGGCCAGGACACCGAGCACGTGGCGGTGGCCGCGGACCCGGCGCTGTACGTGGCGCTGCTGATGGCGCTGTTCGCCGCGCTGTTCGGCACCCGCCAGGTGGACGCCACCGAGCACCACCACGGCATGATGCTGGCCATCGCGCTGGAGTCGCTGGTCAAGCTGGTGGCGATGCTGGCGGTGGGGGTGTTCGCCTGGGCCTGGCTGGACGGGCGCGCGCTGCCGGTCGCCGAGTCGGCGCGCACGCTGTTCGAGCAGTCGCCGCCGGTGGGCTTCGTGGCGCAGACGCTGCTCAGCTTCCTGGCCATCGTCTGCCTGCCGCGCCAGTTCCAGGTGGCGGTGGTCGAGTGCGGCGACGTGGGCGACATCCGCAAGGCGCGCTGGATGTTCGGCGCCTACCTGCTGCTGATCTCGGTGATGGTGGTGCCCATCGCCTCGGCCGGCGTGGCCCTGTTCGGCAGCGGCGGCCACGTGCCCAGCGACACCTTCGTCCTCGCCCTGCCGCTGGCCGAAGGTCGCGACGGGCTGGCCCTGGCCGCGTACGTGGGCGGCTTCTCGGCGGCCACCGGCATGGTGATCGTGGCCAGCATCGCGCTGGCGACCATGGTCAGCAACGACCTGGTGATGCCGCTGCTGCTGCGCCGCGGCTGGGGCGAGCGCCACGCCGCCGCCGACGTGGCCTCGCTGGTGCTGTGGGTGCGCCGCGCCGCCATCCTGCTGCTGTCGCTGTGCGCCTACGGCTACTACCGCTGGATCGGCGGCGACACCACCCTGGCCGCGTACGGCGTGATGGCCTTCGTGGCGGTGGCGCAGTTCGGCCCCGGCCTGATCGGCGGGCTGTACTGGCGCGGCGCCAGCCGCCGCGGCGTCGAGATCGGGCTGCTGGTCGGCTTCGCCACCTGGATCTACACCCTGCTGCTGCCGGCGCTGTCCAACTCCGGGCTGTTCGATCCGGCGTGGCTGCGCGACGGGCCGTTCGGCGTGCACTGGCTGCGGCCGCAGCAGCTGTTCGGGCTCAGCGGCTGGGACCCGCTGACGCACGGCACGTTCTGGTCGCTGCTGCTCAACGGCGCGGTGATGATGATCGTCTCGGCGCGCTGGCGGCCGAGCGTGGACGAGCGGCTGCGGATCGCGCCGTTCCTGGACCCGTACGCCGAGCGCCAGACCCTGGCCCAGGGCGAATGGCCCGGCAACGTGAGCGTGGGCGACCTGCGCGCGCTGGCGGTGCGCATCGTCGGCGACCGCCACGCCCGCCGCGCCTTCGCCGAGCATGCCGCCGGCCTGGGCCAGGAACTGCAGCCGGCGGCCGCGGCCGACCGCGTCTGGATCCAGTTCACCGAGCGCCTGCTGGCCGCGTCCATCGGCGCGGCCTCCGCGCGCCTGGTGCTGACCAGCGTGCTGCGCGGCTCGGGCATGGAGCTGAGCGAGGTGATGGCGCTGCTGGACGAGGCCGGCCAGGAACTGCGCTTCAACCGCGAGATCCTGTCCACCACGCTGGAGAACATCAGCGCCGGCGTCAGCGTGGTCGACCCGGACATGCGCCTGGTGGCGTGGAACCGCCGCTACCAGCAGATGTTCGGCTACCCGGCCGGCATGCTCTACGTGGGCCGCCCGGTCGCCGACCTGATCCGCTACAACGCCGAGCGCGGCGAGCTGGGCGAGGGCAGCGTGGAGGCGCACGTGCGCAAGCGCATCGAGCACATGCGCGCCGGCACGCCGCACGTGTTCGAGCGCGTGCGCAGCGACGGCACGGTGATCGAGATGCGCGGCCAGGCTCTGCCGGGCGGCGGCTACGTCACCAGCTACAACGACATCACCGCCTACAAGCGCGCCGAGCAGGCGTTGCGCGAGGCCAACGAGAACCTGGAGCAGCGCGTGGCCGACCGCACCCGCGAGGCCGAGGACGCGCAGCAGTCGCGCACCCGCTTCCTGGCCGCGATCAGCCACGACGTGCTGCAGCCGCTGAACGCCGCGCGGCTGTTCGCCTCGGCGCTGCGCGACGGCGGCCAGCATCCGGAGGAGCAGCGCCACCTGGCCGAGCGGGTGGACGCCTCGCTGCGCGCGGCCGAGGAGCTGCTCGACGGCCTGCTCGACGTCTCGCGCCTGGACGCCGGCGCGCTGCAGGCCGACGTGCGCGCCTTCGACGCCGGCGAGCTGCTGCGCGAGCTGGCCGCGCAGTACGCGCCGGTGGCCGCCGGCCGCGGGCTGGACCTGCGCGTGCACGCCCGCACCTGCCCGGTGCGCAGCGACCGCCGCCTGCTGCGGCGCGTGCTGCAGAACTTCCTCGCCAACGCGCTGCGCTACACCCGCCAGGGCCGCATCGTGCTGGGCATGCGCGCCAGCGGCGGCCGCGTGCGGCTGCAGGTCTGGGACACCGGCCCGGGCATCCCCGAGCAGCACATGCGCCAGATCTACGACGAGTTCCATCGCTACCAGCAGCCCTTCGACTGGGGCGAGCGCGGCCTCGGCCTGGGCCTGTCGATCTGCCAGCGCATCTCGCGCCTGCTCGGCCACGCCCTGGACGCGCGCAGCCAGGTCGGGCGCGGCAGCATGTTCTCCATCGAGGTGCCGCGCGCGGCGGCGCTGCCGGCCGCGGCCCCGCGACCGGCGGCCACGCTGCCGGCCTCCGGCTCGCTGGCGGGCCTGCGCGTGCTGTGCCTGGACAACGACCGCGAGATCCTGGACGGCATGCGTGCCCTGCTCTCGCGCTGGGAAGCCACCGCGATCACCGCCAGCACCGTGGACGAGGCGCTGGCGCGCATGGCCGACGGCGCGCCGCAGGCAATGCTGGTGGACTACCACCTGCACGACCGCCTGGACGGCCTGGACGCGCTGGACGCGCTGCGCCGCGCCGGCGGGCCGGTCCCCGGCGCCCTGCTGACCGCCGACGGCCGCGACGAGCTGGTGCGGCAGGCGCGCCTGCGCGGCTACCGGCTGCTGACCAAGCCGGTGAAGCCGGCCTCGCTGCGTGCGTGGCTGGCGGCGCAGG
>DASRYN010000209.1:0-4207 GCA_035687185.1 Pseudoxanthomonas sp.
CTCCGATGCACCTGCATTCGCGCAACGCCCTGCCGCTGGCCGGCGGCAGGCCGCGCGCGCTGTCGTCCTTCGCCGGCCAGCGGGTGCACGCGGTGGCCGGCATCGGCAACCCGCAGCGGTTCTTCGACGCCCTGCGCGCGCAGGGCATCGCGGTGGTGCCGCACGCCTTCGCCGACCACCACGCCTACCGGCCGGAGGACCTGCAGTTCGGCAGCGACCTGCCGGTGCTGATGACGGAGAAGGACGCGGTCAAGTGCGCCGCCTTCGCCGACGCGCGCTGCCACGCCGTGCCCGTGGACGCCGAACTGCCGGCCGCGTTCTGGGTGGCGCTGCTGGACCGCCTGGGCCCGCGCGGCTGAGGCCGCAGCGCGGGGCGCGCCCTACAATGGGCCGGCCTGCAGGAGGAGAGGATGGACGCACTGGACTTCGTGGTCGCGGTACCGGCCCGCTACGCCGCCAGCCGGCTGCCGGGCAAGCCGCTGCGCGAGCTGGGCGGCGAGCCGCTGGTGCTGCACGTGGCGCGGCGCGCGCTGGCCGCCGGCGCGCGCGAAGTGTGGCTGGCCACCGACGACGCGCGCGTGGCCGCGGCGGTGCAGGACGTGGCGGGCGTGCGCGTGGCCATGACCTCGCCCGCGCACGCCTCGGGCACCGACCGCCTGGCCGAATGCGCCGCCATCGCCGGCTGGGGCGACGACACCCTGGTGGTGAACCTGCAGGGCGACGAACCCTTCGCCCCGCCGTCGGGCATCCGCGCCGTGGCCGCGACCCTGGCTGCCAGCGGCGCGCCCATGGCCACCCTGGCCGAGCCGGTGGCCGATGCGGCGATGCTGTTCGACCCGAACACCGTCAAGCTGGTCCGCGCCGCTTCGGGCGATGCCCTGTACTTCAGCCGCGCGCCGCTGCCGTGGCCGCGCGATGCCTTCGCCCGCGATCGCGCCACCCTGCCGTCCGGCGGGCACTGGCTGCGGCACATCGGCATCTACGCCTACCGCGCCGGGTTCCTGCGGGCCTTCGCGCGCATGCCGCCGGGCACGCTCGAGCGGATCGAGTCGCTCGAGCAGCTGCGGGTGCTGGAGGCCGGCCACCGCATCGCCGTGGCGCTCGCGCCCGAGCCGTTCCCGCCGGGCGTGGACACGCCCGGGGACCTGGCGCGCGCGGAAGCCCGGCTGCGCGCGGGAGGCGTGGCATGAGGCTGCTGGTGGTCTGCCTGGGCAACATCTGCCGTTCCCCGCTCGCCGAGGGCGCGTTGCGCGCGCGCATCGCGGCCTCGCCGCTGGCCGGCAGGGTGGAGGTGGACTCGGCCGGCACCGGCGGCTGGCATGCCGGCGAGCCGCCGGACCGCCGCGCCATCGCCTGCGCCCGCGGCCACGGGGTGGACATCGCCGGGCTGCGCGCCCGCCAGCTGCGGCAGGCCGACTTCGACCGCTTCGACTGGCTGCTGTGCGCCGATGCCGACAACCTGCGCGACGTGCGCCGGCTGGCACCGCCGCCGGCGCGCGACAGGGTCGCGTTGCTGCTGGACTGGGCCGGCGTGGAGCCGGGCGGCGAGATCCCCGACCCGTACTACGGCGGCACCGACCATTTCGAGCAGGTCTGGCGGATGGTCGATGCGGCGGCGCAGGCGGCGGTGCAGCGCCTGCTGCGGGCGGCGCCGTCCGGCATAATCGACCCATGAGCGCGGTCCCCATCCAGGAACTGCCCGGCGGCCTGGCCTGGCTGAACGCCCCGCCGGCGTCGCTGCACGACCTGCGCGGCAGGCCGCTGGTGCTGGCCTTCGTCAACGCCGCCTCGGCCTGGTGCGCCCAGCGCCTGGCGGAGCTGGCGCAGTGGCAGGCGCGCAACCCGGGCCGCCTGCAGGTGCTGGCGGTGCAGGTGCCGCGCTTCGACAGCGAGCGCCAGCCGCAGCGCTCGATCAAGCTGCTGCGCCGCCAGGGGGTGCGCTTCCCGGTGCTGCTGGACGCCGACTGGGCGGCCTGGCAGCGCTACGGCATCAGCGCCTGGCCGACCCTGCTGCTGGTCGACGCCGAAGGCCGCGAGCGCGAGCGCATCGTCGGGCTCGGCGGCGACCTGGACCGCGCGCTGTCGGCGCTGTGCGAGGGCATGCCGCGGCCGCTGGAGGAGGACCTGCGCCCGGGCCCGGAGGCGATGCCCGAACCCCCGCTGCCGCTGAGCTTCCCGGCCGCCGTGGCCGCCGGGCCCGAACGCCTGTACGTGGCCGACAGCGGCCACCACCGCATCCTCGAATGCAGCCACGGCGGGCGCGTCCTGCGCCAGTTCGGCCTGGGGACGGCCGACCTCATCGACGGCCCGGCCGACCAGGCCGCCTTCAACCGCCCGCAGGGCCTGGCGCTGGAGCGCGAGTGCCTGTACGTGGCCGACACCGGCAACCACGCCGTGCGCCGCATCCAGCTGCTGACCGGCCAGGTGGACACCCTGTGCGGCAACGGCCGGCCGGGCGACCCGGTCGAGGGCCCGGTCGCCGCCAGCGCGCGCAGCCCGCTGAACCATCCGCTGGGGCTGGCGGTGGCCGGCAACCAGCTGTACGTGGCCGGCGCCGGCGACCATCGCATCTGGAGCTACGACCTGGGCCGCGGCGAGCTGCACCTGCGCGCCGGCACCGGCGAGCTGGGCCTGCGCGACGGCAACGTGCGCATGGCCGCCTTCGCCCAGCCCACCGCGCTGGCCGCGGTGCAGCAGATGCTCTACGTGTGCGACGCGCTGTCCTCGGCGGTGCGCTCGGTGCAGCTGCGCACCGACGTGGTCCAGACCCTGGTGGGGCAGGGACTGTGGGAGTACGGCGACGCCGACGGGCCGCGCACGGGGGCGCGCCTGCAGCATCCGCTGGCCGTCGCCCTGAGCGCCGACGCCCCGCTGCTGTGGATCGCCGACAGCGGCAACGGCACCCTGCGCACGCTGCGCCTGGGCGGCGGGGAGCTGTCCACCGTGGAACTGCCGCGGCGCCTGCACGGCCCGGCCGGCCTGGCCGTGGCGGCCGGCGCGGTGTGGATCGCCGAGACCGATGCCCACGGCATCCTGCGCTACGACATCGCCAGCGGGGAACTGGGCGACGTGCCGGTCGGCGAATGATGGCCCCGGCGGTACCGGAATTCGACGGCAAGGCCTTCGCCGCGCGGCTGAGCACCGCGCCCGGCGTGTACCGCATGTACGCCGCCGACGGCAGCCTGCTCTACGTGGGCAAGGCCGGCGCGCTCAAGCGGCGGGTGGCCAGCTACTTCAACAACGCGCCCAAGTCGCCGCGCACGCTGGCGATGCTGTCGCAGGTCGCGCGGATGGACGTGACCGTCACCCGCACCGAGGCCGAGGCGCTGCTGCTGGAGAACCAGCTGATCAAGTCGCTGGCGCCGCGCTACAACGTGATGCTGCGCGACGACAAGAGCTACCCGTACGTGCTGCTCACCCAGGAGCGCTGGCCGCGGCTGGGCTTCCACCGCGGGCCGCGCGCGGTGCCGGGGCGCTACTTCGGCCCGTATCCCGGCGCGGGCGCGGTGCGCGAGACGCTGAACCTGATGCACAAGCTGTTCCGCCTGCGCAGCTGCGAGGACAGCGTGTTCCGCAACCGCAGCCGGCCCTGCCTGCAATACCAGATCGGCCGCTGCAGCGCGCCCTGCGTGGAGCTGGTGGCCGCCGACGAGTACGCCGAGGCGGTGCGCCGCGCCGCGATGTTCCTGGACGGCCGCAGCGACGAGCTGGGCGAGGAGCTGGCCGCGGCGATGGAGGCGGCCAGCCAGCGCCTGGAGTTCGAGGAGGCCGCGCGCCTGCGCGACCTGCTGGCGACGCTGCGCGGGCTGCAGGCACGGCAGTACGTGGACGGCCACGCCGCCAACCTGGACGCGATCGCCTGCGCCATGGAAGGCAGCCATGCCTGCGTGCTGCTGCTGGCCTTCCGCGACGGGCGCAACCTGGGCACGCGCGCGTTCTTCCCGCGCACCAACGGCGAGGACAGTGCCGAGGAGGTGCTGGCCGCCTTCGTGTCCCAGTACTACGCCGAGCAGACCGCGCCGCCGGAGATCGTGCTCGACCGGCCGATCCCCGACGCGGAGCTGATCGAGCTGGCGCTGGCCGAGTCGGCCGGGCGCAAGGTCGTGCTCAAGGCCAACGTGCGCGGCGAGCGCGCCGGCTACCTCGACCTGGCCCGGCGCAACGCCGAGCTGGCGCTGGCCACCGAGCGCAGCAGCCATGCCGCCCA
>DASRYN010000210.1:0-9267 GCA_035687185.1 Pseudoxanthomonas sp.
AGCGCAGCAGCCGGGGACCGCTCACCGGGCCGCCCCCGCCTGCCCGGCCCGGGCCGCCCCGGGCTGCCTGTTGACCCAAGTCCTTGACTCCGCCATAATTTCGCGTTCGCTGTACTCCACCATACCGTTTTCCAGGAATCCACTGCCGTGGCCAACATCAAGTCCGCCAAAAAGCGCGCCAAGCAGACCGTCGTGCGCAACGCGCGCAACGCCGCCCAGCGTTCGCAGCTCCGTACCGCCGTCAAGAAGGTCCTCAAGGCCCTGGACGCCAACGACGCCGCCGGCGCCGAGGCGGCCTTCGCCGTCGCCCAGCCGATCCTGGACCGCTTCAGCGCCCGCGGCCTGATCCACAAGAACAAGGCCGCCCGCCACAAGGCCCGCCTGAACGCCCGCATCAAGGCGCTCAAGGCCGCCTGAGGCCTGCTGCGCGGCGGCACGCGCGCCGCCCGCACGTGCAACGAAAAACCCGGCTCCGGCCGGGTTTTTCGTTGCCGGGCGCCGGGGCTCAGCGCCCGGCATCTTCGGCCCGCGCCTCGGCTTCGGCGGCCCGCAGCCGGTCCAGGAAGGCCATCACCTCGAGCATGATCGGCCAGGTGCCCTCGCGCCCCAGCGCCGAGACCAGGAACCACGGCTGCTGCCAGCCCAGTTCGGCCACCACCTGCGCGGCGCGCGCCGCGGCCTCGTCCTCGAACATCAGGTCGGCCTTGTTGAGCACCAGCCAGCGTGGCTTGGCCAGCAGCTCCGGGTCGTGCTTGCCCAGCTCGCGCTCGATCGCGCGCACCTGTTCGGCCGGCGCCACGCCTTCCACCCCGCCCTCCATCGGCGCGATGTCCACCAGGTGCAGCAGCAGCCGGGTGCGCTGCAGGTGGCGCAGGAACTGCGCGCCCAGGCCGGCGCCCTCGGCCGCGCCCTCGATCAGCCCGGGGATGTCGGCGATCACGAAGCTGCGGTGGGGCTCCACGCTGACCACGCCCAGGTTCGGGTAGAGCGTGGTGAACGGATAGTCGGCCACCTTGGGCGTGGCCGCGGAGACCGCGCGGATGAAGGTGCTCTTGCCGGCGTTGGGAAAGCCGAGCAGGCCCACGTCGGCCAGCAGCTTCAGCTCCAGGCGCAGCACGCGGCGCTCCCCCGGCTCGCCCGGCGTGGCCTGGCGCGGGGCGCGGTTGACCGAACTCTTGAAGTGCATGTTGCCCAGCCCGCCCTTGCCGCCGCGGGCCACCAGCAGGCGGTCGCCGTGGCGGACCAGGTCGCCGATCACCTCGTCGGTGTCCACGTTCACCACCACCGTGCCCACCGGCACGGTGATGACGCGGTCATCGCCGCCCTTGCCGTACATCTGCCGGCCCATGCCGTTCTGGCCGCGCTGGGCGCGGAACAGGCGCTCGTGGCGGAAATCGACCAGGGTGTTGAGGTTCTCGTCGGCCTGCAGCCACACGCTGCCGCCGCTGCCGCCGTCGCCGCCGTCCGGCCCGCCGAGCGGAATGAACTTCTCGCGGCGGAAACCGACGCAGCCGTTGCCGCCGTCGCCGGCGATGACCTCGATTTCAGCTTCGTCGACCAGTTTCATTGGGAAGGCGGGACCGGGATGGGGAGCGGGAATGCACGGGGTGCAAGTCTAGGACAGCGGGGACCGGCGGGCGGACCGGAAGGCCGGCGGCACAGGCCGGCCTGCGCGGGCTTCGCACCGCGCTTCAAACGAAAAGCCCCGCACGCGGCGGGGCCCTTCGCTCGGCGTTGTAGCGGAAGCTCAGGCTTCGGCCACCACGCTGACGGTGCGGCGCTTGGCCGGACCCTTGGTCGCGAACTCGACCTTGCCGTCGACCAGCGCGAACAGGGTGTGGTCGCGGCCCAGGCCGACGCCCGGACCCGGGTGGAACTGGGTGCCGCGCTGGCGGACGATGATGTTGCCGGCCTCGACGGCCTGGCCGCCGAACACCTTCACGCCCAGGTACTTCGGGTTGGAGTCGCGGCCGTTGCGCGAGGAGCCTACGCCCTTTTTGTGTGCCATGACGGATTCTCCTTTGCTTACCCGGAAATACCGGTGATTTCGATTTCGGTGTAGTGCTGGCGGTGGCCCTGCCGCTTCATGTGGTGCTTGCGGCGGCGGAACTTGATGATGCGGACCTTCTCGGCGCGGCCGTGGCCGACGACCTTGGCGGTGACCTTGGCGCCGTTCAGCGCCTCGCCCACCTTGATCCCGTCGCTGTCGCCCAGCAGCAGGACGTTGTCGAAGGTGATCTCGCTGCCGGCCTCGGCCTCGAGCTTCTCGACGCGGAGCGTTTCGCCCTGCGCCACGCGGTATTGCTTACCGCCGGTTACCAGAACTGCGTACATGACCAGGCATTCCTCTGTAGTTATTGTGGTCGCTGCCCACGCCTGCGGGCGGACAGAAGCGGAATTCTAGGCGAGCAGGCCGGCCCGGGTCAACCCGGCCGGCCACCTGAACCGGACCCGCCCGGGGCGTCCCCGGCGCCTTGCCGATGGGGTCGATTGCCCCCAAATCCCCCGTTCGCTAGGCTGGCCCATTGGCTTCCGCAGACCCCCCACTGATGGACAGCATCAAGATCCGCGGCGCGCGGACGCACAACCTCAAGAACCTCGACATCGACCTCCCCCGCGACCGGCTGATCGTGATCACCGGCCTGTCCGGGTCCGGCAAGTCGTCGCTGGCCTTCGACACCATCTACGCCGAGGGCCAGCGCCGCTACGTCGAGTCGCTCTCGGCCTACGCCCGGCAGTTCCTGAGCGTGATGGAAAAGCCCGACGTGGACCACATCGAGGGCCTGTCGCCGGCCATCTCGATCGAGCAGAAGTCCACCTCGCACAACCCGCGCTCGACCGTCGGCACCATCACCGAGATCTACGACTACCTGCGCCTGCTCTACGCGCGGGTGGGCACGCCGCGCTGCCCGGACCACGGCTACCCGCTGGAGGCGCAGACCGTCGGCCAGATGGTGGACCAGGTGCTGGCCCTGGACCCGGAGCGGCGCTGGATGCTGCTGGCGCCGGTGGTGCGCGAGCGCAAGGGCGAGCACGCCCAGGTGTTCGAGCAGCTGCGCGCGCAGGGCTTCGTGCGGGTGCGCGTGAACGGCGAACTGCACGAGATCGACGCGGTGCCGGCGCTGGCGCTGCGGCAGAAGCACACCATCGAGGCGGTGATCGACCGCTTCCGCCCGCGCGAGGACATCCGCCAGCGCCTGGCCGAGTCGTTCGAGACGGCGCTCAAGCTGGGCGAAGGCATGGCCATGGTCATGTCCATGGACGACCCGTCCGCGCCGCCGCAGCTGTTCTCGTCCAAGTACTCCTGCCCGGTGTGCGACTACTCGCTGCCGGAGCTGGAGCCGCGCCTGTTCTCGTTCAACGCGCCGATGGGCGCCTGCCCGTCCTGCGATGGCCTGGGCATGGCCGAGTTCTTCGACCCGGCGCGCGTGGTCGCGCACCCCGAGCTGTCGCTGGCCGCCGGCGCGGTGCGCGGCTGGGACCGCCGCAACGCCTACTATTTCCAGCTGATCAACTCGCTGGCCCGCCACTACCGCTTCGACGTGGACGCGCCGTGGAGCAGCCTGCCCGAGCCGGTGCGCCAGGCGGTGCTGTACGGCAGCGGCGACGAGACCATCAGCTTCACCTACCTCACCGAGGCCGGCGGCCGCACCCAGCGCAAGCACCGCTTCGAGGGCATCATCCCCAACCTGGAGCGGCGCTACCGCGAGACCGAGTCGGCCGCGGTGCAGGAGGAACTGGGCAAGTACATCAGCGAGCGGCCCTGCCCCGAGTGCGGCGGCGCGCGCCTGAACCGCGCCGCGCGCAACGTGTTCGTCGCCGACCGCGCGCTGCCGGAACTGGTGGTGCTGCCGGTGGACGAGGCGCTGGCGTTCTTCCGCGGGCTGGCACTGCCGGGCTGGCGCGGCGAGATCGCCACCAAGATCGTCAAGGAGATCAACGAGCGCCTGGGTTTCCTGGTGGACGTGGGCCTGGACTACCTGACCCTGGAGCGCAAGGCCGACACGCTGTCCGGCGGCGAGGCGCAGCGCATCCGCCTGGCCAGCCAGATCGGCGCCGGCCTGGTGGGCGTGATGTACGTGCTCGACGAGCCGTCCATCGGCCTGCACCAGCGCGACAACGAGCGCCTGCTGGGCACCCTGACCCGCCTGCGCGACCTGGGCAACACCGTCATCGTGGTCGAGCACGACGAGGACGCCATCCGCGCGGCCGACCACATCCTGGACATCGGCCCGGGCGCGGGCGTGCACGGCGGCGAGGTGGTCGGCGAGGGCACCCTGCAGGACATCCTCCGGGCGCCGCGCTCGCTCACCGGCCAGTACCTGTCGGGCAAGCGGCGGATCGAGATCCCGAAGGTGCGGCACAAGCCGAACCCGAAGATGACGCTGCACCTTCGCGGCGCCAGCGGCAACAACCTCAAGGACGTGGACCTGGACATCCCGGCCGGGCTGTTCACCTGCGTCACCGGCGTGTCCGGCTCGGGCAAGTCCACCCTCATCAACGACACGCTGTACGCGCTGGCGGCCAACGAGATCAACGGCGCCTCGCACACCCCGGCGGCGTACCGCGAGGTGGAGGGCCTGGACCTGTTCGACAAGGTCGTGGACATCGACCAGTCGCCGATCGGCCGCACCCCGCGCTCCAATCCCGCCACCTACACCGGCCTGTTCACCCCGTTGCGCGAGCTGTTCGCGCAGGTGCCGGAGGCGCGCGCGCGCGGCTACTCGCCGGGCCGCTTCAGCTTCAACGTGCGCGGCGGCCGCTGCGAGGCCTGCCAGGGCGACGGCCTGATCAAGGTGGAGATGCACTTCCTGCCGGACGTGTACGTGCCCTGCGACGTGTGCCACGGCAAGCGCTACAACCGGGAGACGCTGGAGATCCTCTACAAGGGCCACAGCATCCACGACGTGCTGGAGATGACGGTGGAGGACGCGCTCAAGCTGTTCGAGCCGGTGCCCTCGATCGCGCGCAAGCTGGAAACGCTGGTCGACGTGGGCCTGAGCTACATCAAGCTCGGCCAGAGCGCGACCACCCTTTCCGGCGGCGAGGCCCAGCGCGTGAAGCTGTCCAAGGAGCTGTCGCGGCGCGACACCGGCCGCACGCTCTACATCCTGGACGAGCCCACCACGGGCCTGCACTTCCACGACATCGAGCACCTGCTGGGCGTGCTGCACCGGCTGCGCGACGAAGGCAACACCGTGGTGGTGATCGAGCACAACCTGGACGTGATCAAGACCGCCGACTGGGTGGTGGACCTGGGGCCGGAGGGCGGCCACCGCGGCGGCCAGATCATCGCCACCGGCACGCCGGAGGAGATCGCCGCCAACCCGGCCTCGCACACCGGGCGCTTCCTGGCCAAGCTGCTGCCGCCGGCCCGGGCCGATCGCGGCGGCGGCGCGGCGGCCAAGCCGCGCAAGGCCACCCGGCAGAAGGCCGCGCGCGCATGAGCCCCGCGCCGCAGGCCCCGCGGCAGCTGGCACGCGTGCCCATCAGCGTGCGTTGGCGCGACATGGACGCCATGGGCCACGTCAACAACGCCAAGTACGTCTCCTACCTGGAGGAGGCGCGCGTGCGCTGGATGCAGGGCGTGCCCGGGGTGTCGATGACCGACCCGGTCGCGCCCGTGGTGGCGGCCACCCACGTGAACTACCGCGCGCCGATCGTGTGGCCCAACGACATCGTGGTGGAGCTGTTCGTCGAGCGACTGGGCAACAGCAGCGTCACCATCGGCCACCGCATCGTCGACCAGAAGGACGAGGGCGTGCTCTATTCCGACGGGCACGTGGTGGTGGTGTGGATGGACACGCGGACCGGGCGCAGCGCGCCGCTTCCGGAAGCCATCCGCGCCGCGGCCGCGGGCTGAGCCGCGCGCGACCTCAGTGGCCGTGGTGGCCGGCGGCGGGCTGCGGCGGCCCCTTGCGCACGGTCAGCTCGGCCTGCACTTCGCGCCCGTCGGCCAGCACCAGCACCAGCGGCACGCGCTCGCCCTCGGCCAGCGCGCCGGCCGGCTGCATCAGCATCAGGTGCAGGCCGCCGGGCTGCAGCACGGCGCTGGCGCCCGGCGCCACCGGCAGCCGCTCGACCTCGCGCATGCGGCTGACCCCGTCGACCACCCGCGTCTCGTGCAGCGAGGCGGCGCCGAAACGCGGGCTGCGCACGGCCACCACGACCTGCGCGGTGGCGCAGGCATTGGCGATGCGGCCGAAGCCGGCCAGCATCGGCCGCGGCGCAGGCGGCATGCGGATCCAGCCGTCCTGCAGCGACAGGCAACCGGGCGCCGGGGCGGGATTCGCCGCGGGCGCGAAGTGGGCGGCCAGCAGCAGCGGAAGGGCGGTCAGGATCGGCAGGATGCGCATGCGGCCTATGATAGCCCCCACCGCCTTGCCGGAGCCGCCATGAACGCCCAGGTGCAGATCCTCGACCACGGCCGCATCCGCGAACTGCGCCTGGCGCGGCCGCCGGTCAACGCGCTGGACCCGCCCCTGTGCCGGGCGCTGATCGCCGCGCTGGATGCGGCGGTGGCCGGCGACACGGACGCGGTGGTGCTGTCCGGCGAGGCGGGCGTGTTCTCCGCCGGGCTGGACGTGCCGCACCTGCTGGCGCTGGGCGAGGACCGCCACGCCCTGCATGCGGCCTGGGGCGCCTTCTTCGGCGCGGCGCGGGCCCTGGCCGCGCTGCGCATCCCGGTGGCGGCCGCGATCACCGGCCACGCCCCGGCCGGCGGCTGCGTGCTGGCGCTGTGCTGCGATTACCGGGTGATGGCGCGGTCGCCCGATCCGGCGCGGCCCTACGCCATCGGCCTCAACGAGACCCAGGTGGGGCTGGCCGTGCCCGACGGCGTGCAGGTACTGCTGCGCCGCGCGGTCGGCCGCCGCCGCGCCGAACGGATGCTGGTGACCGGCGCACTGCTCCCGGCAGGGGAGGCGCTGGAAGCGGGACTGGTGGACGAGCTGGCCGCGCCCGAGGCGGTGGTGCCGCGCGCGATCGCGTGGCTGGAGGGCCTGCTGCGCCTGCCGCGCGCGCCGATGCTGCAGACGCGCGCCATCGCCCGCGCCGACCTGGCCGAGGCGCTGGCGCCGGAAAGCCTGCACCTGGACCGCTTCGTCGACGGCTGGTACGAGCCGGACACCCAGGCGGGGCTGCACGCCCTGCTCGCGCGGCTGCGGAAGTAGGCGGCGCCTAGCCGGGCGGGTCCAGGTGCGGCGCCAGCACGCCCGCCACCCAGTCCATGAAGATGCGCACGCGCAGCGGCAGGTGGCGCCGGCGCGGGTAGAGCAGCGTCACCGGCATCGGCTCGGCCGGCAGGCCGGGCAGCACTTCGACCAGTTGCCCGGACGCGAGCAGCTCGCGCACCGCGATCAGCGGCGTCTGGATCATGCCCAGCCCGGCGAGCGCCGCCGCGGTGTAGGTGCCGGCACTGTTCACCGTGATCGCGCCCGGCATCGGCACGCTGGCGTAGCCGCCGGGCACCGGATGCTCCCAGCCGGGCGAACGCTGGCCGAAGGTGCCGACGTAGTGCACCAGCCGGTGCGCGGCCAGGTCCTCGATGCGGCGCGGCACGCCATGGCGTTGCAGATACCCGGGGCTGGCGCAGTTGACGATGCGCAGCGCGCCCAGCGGGCGGGCCACCAGGCTGTCGTCGAGGATGGCGCCGGTGCGCAGCACGCAGTCGTAGCCTTCGGCGACCACGTCGACGCGGCGTTCGGCGCCGCCGATCTCGATCTCCAGCAGCGGGTGCCGTTCGAGGAAGCCGGGCAGCTGCGGGATGACGTGGTCGGCCGCCAGGCTCGAGGACATGTCCACCCGCAGGCGCCCGCGGACGCTGCGCTCGGTGCGGAACATCGCCTGCAGTTCGTCGGCGTCGTCGAGCAGGTCGCGGCAGCGCTCGTGGAAGGCGGCGCCGTCGTGCGTGAGCTGCACGCGGCGCGTGGTCCGGTGCAGCAGCTGCGTGCCCAGGGCCGCCTCCAGCCGCCGCACCGCCAGCGACACGCTGGCCTTGGGCAGGCCCAGGCGCGCGGCGGCACGGGTGAAGCTGCCCAGCTCGGCGACGGCGGCGAAGATGCGGTAGCTCTCGAGCGTGTCCATGGCGGCCATTGTTATCCATTCATGGACAGAGAAAACAGATTCGGAGGATTTATCGCGCAAATGCGGGTCAATAGCATGCGTCACCAGAGGCGGCCGCCGGCCGCCCGCCAAGGAGAACCGCCATGAACGCCACCCCCGCCCCCATCGCCCTCATCACCGGCGGCAGCCGCGGCCTGGGCCGCAACGCCGCCGAGCACCTGGCCCGCCAGGGCACCGACGTCATCCTCACCTACCGCAGCGCGCGGGCCGAGGCCGACCAGGCCGTGGCCGCGATCCAGGCGCTGGGCCGCCGCGCCGCCGCGCTGCCGCTGGACGTGGCCGACAGCGCCAGCTACCCCGCCTTCGCCGCGCAGGTGCGCCAGGTCCTGGCCGGCTGGGGCCGCGAGGCCTTCGACTTCCTGGTCAACAATGCCGGCCACGGCGTGCACGCCCCCTTCGCAGAAACCACCGAGGCCCGGTTCGACGAACTGGTGAAGGTGCACCTGAAGGCGCCCTACTTCCTCACCCAGGCGCTGCTGCCGCTGATCGCCGACGGCGGCCGCATCCTCAACGTGTCCAGCGGGCTGGCGCGCTTCGCCCTGCCGGGGTATTCGGCCTACGCCACGATGAAGGGCGGGGTCGAGGTGCTGACCCGCTACCTGGCCAAGGAGCTGGGCGCGCGGGGGATCAGCGTCAACACCCTGGCGCCGGGCGCCATCGAGACCGACTTCGGCGGCGGCCGGGTGCGCGACGACGCGCAGCTCAACGCGGCCATCGCCGGGCAGACCGCGCTGGGCCGCGTCGGCCGGCCGGACGACATCGGCGCGGTGGTCGCCGCGCTGCTGGCGCCCGGCACGGGCTGGATCAACGCCCAGCGCGTCGAGGCTTCCGGCGGCATGATGCTGTGAGCCATGCGCCGGCGCGGACGCTCAGTCCGCGCCGGTGGCCACCGGCCGCGACGGATCGGCGATCCAGCCGCTCCACGAGCCGGCGTACACCCGGGCACCGGGCAGGCCGGCGTGCTCCATCGCCAACAGCAGGTGGCAGGCGGTCACGCCGGAACCGCACATCAGCACCGCCTCGGACGGCGCGCGGCCGCCCAGCAGCGGCGCGAGCTCGGCGCGCAGCTCGGCCGCGGGCCGGAAGCGGCCGTCCCGCAGGTTCAGCGCGAAGGGGCGGTTCAGCGCGCCGGACACGTGGCCG
>DASRYN010000211.1:0-8838 GCA_035687185.1 Pseudoxanthomonas sp.
CTCCAGCGCGTGGGCCAGCATCGCCACCGTCGTGCTCTTGCCGGCGCTGCCGGTCACGCCGATCACGCGCCCGCGCATGCGCGCGCGGGCGTGCGCGCCGAGCGCCAGCAGCGCCGCCCCGCAGTCGCGCACGCGCAGCACCGGCATCCCGGGCGGGATTCGTCCCCGCGGGTCGTCATCCGCGATGGCCGCCGCGGGCGGCGACGGCAGCCGTGCCAGCGCGGCGACGCCCATGCCGGGGCCGGCCTCGCCGAGGCGCACCATCGCCACCTGGCCCGGCTGCATCGCCGGCCGCCAGGCGCACAGCCCGGTGGCACGCCAGCCCTCCGGCGGCGGGCGCACCCACTGGCCGCCGGTCGCGGCCACGAGCGCGGCGGCATCCCAACCTTCGGCGGGGCCGGTTTGTTCCGCCGCCTCCTCCGCGCGGACGTGCGCCACCACGGCCTCGGGCCAGCGGTCGCCGGCGACGTAGCACAGGTGCCACGGCTCGGAGGGAATCGTCCAGCGCCAGCCGAAGCGCGCGGCGTGGGCGGCCAGCCACGCCATCCGCTCCTGCCGGCGCACGCCGGCCACGTCCACGGCCAGGCCCCAGCCGTGCTCGGAACTGCCGGGCACCGCGGCCACGTCGCTGCCCGGTCGCAGCCACCACGCGCTCCCGTTCCACGACACCGGCGCCGCATCGCCCGCCGGTTCGGACGAATAGCGCCACTGGAAGAGGCGCACCTGCACCACCAGCGGGCGGTAGGTGTCCAGCCAGTGCATCGGCTCCAGCAGCACGCCGTCGGCCCATGCCGCCGCGCGCATCGCTTCCCATGCCCGGGCCGCGCGCCAGTGCAGGCGCCCGCCGGGAACCGGGCGCAGCAGCCCTTCGTCCAGCTCGCCGTTGGCGTGGCCCAGCAGGTCGGCGGGCAGCGCGACCGGGCGGGGCGCCGCCTCCGGGGGATGCACGGCCTCCTCGTGCTGGCGGAGGTGCTTCCAGTAGGCCGCCAGCCCGGACAGGTAGTGCTCCACGTCGTCGATGCGCACGCGGAAACCGTGGTGGCGGATGAAGAAGCCGTCCAGTATCCGCGCCGGGTTGCGGAAGAACATGGCGACCTCCGGCCAGAAGAAGCCGGACATCAGGTAGCGGGCACGGAACTCCAGCGCGCGCTGGAACCTGTCCAGGTCGAAGCCTTCGAGCAGGTGCGCGTGCGCCGCGTCCGCCTTCAGCCGGTCGATGGTGCGCCGCGCGGCCATCATCAGCTCGAGCAGCGTCGGGAAGGTGGTGATGCGCTCGAGCACGAAATCCAGGTGGCCGCGCACGTTGTCCAGGGCGAAGCGGTAGTAGCGCGGGTCGGGCCGGTGGCGGGTGAGCTCGTCCACGCAGTAGCCCAGCCAGTGGTCGTGCGCGCGCCAGTGCTCGGCGGCGATGAAGTGGCCGAAGGCGCGCTCCACCGCCTCCAGCCAGCGCGGGTCGCCGGTCAGCCCGTACAGGCGCATCAGGCCGAAGGCGGCCTCGCCGTCGTAGTAGATGATGCGCGTGCGCTCCTTCACCGAGAGGCCGGGGAAGTGCAGCACGTGCACGAAGCTGCCGTCGCGCGGGTCCTGCATGTGCAGGATGCCCAGCGCCAGCTTCTCCAGCAGCGGCAGGCGGCCGCGGTCGCCGGTCAGCTCGGCATGCTTGCACAGGGCCAGCAGGCACACCGCGTTGCCGCCCAGCTTGATCTCGCCGCCGGTGTCCACCAGGAAGGCGGCCGCGCGCCCGTCCGGCAGCGCGGCCTCGCGGATCAGCCGCGTGCACAGGCAGTCCAGCGCCGACTCCGCGGCGGCGCGGTGCGCCGGGTCGCCGGTCAGCTCCCATGCTTCCAGCAGGGCGTAGGTGGAGCTGGCGTGGCGCAACGCGTTGTAGGTGGGGATGGCGCGGTCGAAGCACGGGAACCAGCCGTAGTGGTAGCGGCCGCCGGGCTGCACCTGCCGCGCCAGGTAGCCGGCGCCGCGGCGCACGGCTTCGAGCACGCGCTCCGCGCCCCAGTCCGGGATGCGGCGGTAGCCCGCGTGGCGGCCCTCGTGCTCGATGCGGTGCACGCCCTCGCCGTCGGCGAACACGGCACGGGTGTCGAACAGCCACAGCGGGTGGTCCGGTGCCTGCGGCCAGTCCAGTTCGCGGCCGAAGCGGCGCCTGGCGTAGACCCTCAGGTTGTTGCCGTTGGGGGTGGCCACCGGCGCGTTGCCGTCGTAAAGCAGCGCGTTGCCGGCGCATTCCATCGGCAGCAGCGCCCGCGACAGCCCGGCGTCGAAGGCGATGCCGTGGCGCCAGTAGTTGCGCTTGGTCGCGGCCAGCTGCGTGCGCAGCCGCTCCCAGGTGGTCGGGCGCACGCCGTGCGCGACCTCGGCGCGCAGCCAGGCCGGCGCCCTGCCCTTGCGCTGCCACAGCCGCGCGAAGGCGGCCGTGGCGGCGTCCCAGGCCGCGTCGAAGCCGTCGCCGTGCCCCACCGACACGTGGGCCCGTTCGCTGCCGCAGCTGGCGGCCAGGAACAGGGTGCACCGCGCGGGCGCACTGCCGCCGGCCACGCACTCCCGCCATAGCGCACGCAGCGGTTCGCGCGCGGATTCCAGCAGCGGGGTCGTGGCGACCTGGGCCGTGGTCATGGCATCACCGTTCCCGCAACGCCTCGCGCGCGCGGTTGAGCGGCTTCATCAGATAGGCCATCACCGTCTTGTTGCCGGTGTGGATGTCCACCGTGGCGATCATCCCGGGGAAGATCGCAAAGGTCCTGCCGGCCTCGTTGACCAGATGGTCGCGCTCGGTGCGGATGTAGACGCGGTAGTAGTACTGGTCGCGCTTGACCTCGTCCTGGAGGGTGTCCGGCGAAATCATGGCGACCTTGCCCTCCAGGCCGCCGTAGATGTGGTAGTCGTAGGCGGTGATCTTCACCTGGGCGCGCTGCCCGGGGCGCAGGAAGGCGACGTCGCGCGGGGCGATGCGCGCCTCCACCAGCAGCTGGTCGTCCAGGGGCACGATCTCCATCAGCTTGCCGTTGGGCGGGATCACGCCACCCACCGTGGTCACCTCGACGTTCTTCACCACCCCGCGCACCGGCGAGACGATGGTGGCGCGCGAGAGCGTGTCGGCGCGGCCGCGGACGATGGACTGCTGCTGCTCCACCTCGGCGTTGGCCTTGGCCAGTTCCTCGCGCGCAGCGACCAGGTACTGGGTGCGCACCTCGGTGATCTTGTTCTGCAGGTCGGTGGCCTCGCGGCGCAGGCGCAGCAGCTCCACGTCGCTGGCCGCGCCGCGCGCGACCAGAGGCTCGGTCAGGCGCACCTCGCGCGCGACCAGGGCCAGCGAGCGTTCCAGCCCGGCCAGGCTCAGTTCCAGGTTCTCGCGCCGCGAGCGGTACAGCGCGGTCTCCGCACGCACCAGGTCCGGGTCGCGGGCCACTTCCGGGGGGAACTCCAGCGCGGTGCCGTTGACCTCGGCACGCAACCGCGCCGAGGTGGCCAGGGCGGCGCGCAGCCGGGCCGCGCTTTCCTCCATGGTCGCGGCCATGCGCGTGGGGTCCAGCTGCGCCAGGACCTGGCCGGCCTGCACCACGTCGCCCTCGCGCACCGCCAGGCGGGCCAGGATGCCGCCTTCCAGCGACTGCACCACCTGCTCGCGCGAACTGGGCACCACCTTGCCGGTGCCGGTGGTCACCTCGTCCAGCCTGGACACGCAGGCCCAGGCGACCAGCACCGCCAGGCACAGCGCCGTGGCCCACACCACCAGCGAGGCGCGCGGCAGCCCACCGTCGGCCTCGAGCAGGCGCGCCGCCCGGGCACGCCATCCGCGTGCGTCTTCCCGGCTCACGCGCTTCCCTCCTGGCGCCGCGCGCGGGCGCGGGCGCCGGCCGCCGGCACCGGCCTGACCAGCACCTGCTCGCGCGGGCCGTCGCGGACCACGCGCCCGCCGTCGAGCACCACGACGCGGTCGACCCACTTCAGCACCGCCGGGCGGTGGGTGGCGACCACCAGCGTGCGCGGCACCAGCCAGGGCGACAGGGCGTCGATGAAGCGGCGCTCGCTGGCGTCGTCGAGCCAGGCGGTGGGCTCGTCCAGCAGCAGCACGTTGGGCTCGCGCAGCAGCGTGCGGGCCAGCAGCAGCAGCTGGCGCTGGCCGCCGGACAGGCCGCGGCCGCCCTCCTGGATGGGGTAGTCCAGCCCTTCCGGCAACGCGCGCACGATGGCGGCCGCGCCGCTCAGTTCCAGCGCCCGCAACACCGCCGCGTGGTCGGCGTGCGGCATGCCAAGCGTCAGGTTGTCCCGCAGCGTGCCGAAGAACAGGCCCGCGCCCTGCGCCAGCAGCGCCACGTCGCGGCGCACGTCCAGCGGGTCGAGCATCGAGGTCTTCACCCCGTCCAGCAGCACCTGTCCCTCCTGGGGGTGGTAGAGGCCGGCCAGAAGCTGCAGCAGCGTGGACTTGCCGGCGCCGTTGCGGCCCAGCAGCGCCACCTTCTCGCCGGGCGCGATCTCCAGCTGGCGCACGTCGAGCACCGGCGCCGTCGCGCCGTCGTAGCGGAAGCGCACGCCGGCGAGGGCGTAGCCGCCGCGCAGCACCGGCCGGTGCACCCGTGCGCCGCGCTCGGGCTGGTCGACGGGGCGCTGCATCAGCTCGTCCAGGCCCTCGCGCGCCACCCTGGCCTGCTGCCAGCGCAGCATCAGCCCGGTCAGCTGCCCCAGCGGCGCCATCATCCGCGAGGCCAGCATGGAGCACGCGACCACCACGCCCACCGACATCTCGCCGTTCATCGCCGGGTACGCGCCCACCAGGACCACGCAGGCGTACGCCAGGGTCTGCACCTCCTGCGTCCACCCGGTGAGCACGCCCACCAGCATGCGCTGGCGCATGCCGATGGCGGCCGTGGTCCCGTTGAGGTGGTTCCACTGGTTCTGGAAGCGCGGCTCGGCGCGCAGCAGCTTGATGTCGTCCAGGTTCTGCACCGCCTCGACCAGCATGGCGCTGCGCAGCGACGACTCGCGCATGCCCTCGCGCGCCAGCCGCGCCAGCGGGCGCTGCGCCAGCAGGCAGGGCACGACCAGCAGCGGCAGCGCGGCCAGCGGCACCAGCGCCAGGTAGCCGCCGATCCACACCATCACCCCGAGGAACAGCACGAAGAACGGCAGGTCGGCCAGCGCCACCACGGTGGTGGAAGTGACCATCTCGCGCACCTGTTCCAGCTCGCGCAGCTGCGAGATGAAGCTGCCGGTGGACCGCGGGCGGGCGTCGCTGCGGATGCGCAGCGCGTGGCCGAACACGCGGTCGGACACGCGCAGGTCGGCGCGCTTGCCGACCAGGTCGGAGACGTGGGTGCGCAGCACGCGCATGAGAAAGGCGAAGGTCAGCGCCACCAGCAGGCCGGAGAACAGCACCCACAGCGTCGGCTCCGACTGCGCCGGGATCACCCGGTCGTAGACCTGCAGGGTGAACAGCATCGCGCCCAGGGTCAGCACGTTGGCCACCAGCGAGGCCAGCATCACGTCCAGGTAGCGCGGCCACTCCTGCAGCACCGCCTGCCGCAGCCAGTCCGGCCGCCAGGGCTGGATGTACTCGTCCACGCGTGCGTCCGGCACGCTGGCCTGCGGCCGGGCCAGCAGCACGCGGCGCACGCGGTGTTCCAGCTCGGCCCGGGTCACGCGCGTGGGCAGGCCGTGGTCGCCGGCCAGCCGGAGGGTGGCGCCGCCCTCGCCGTCCACCTGTTCGACCATGGCGACCTGGCCGTCGCCGAGGTCGGCGACCATCGGCAGCCGCCACGGGTCCAGCATGCCCGGGACGAAGCGGTCGAACACCGCCACCAGGCCCAGCTGCCGGGCCATGTGCACCACCACCTCGTCCAGGTCCGCGTCGCGCGCGCGCCAGCCCGCTTCCACCCGCGCGCGCTCGCCGGAGGCGTCCAGGCGGTAGTGCCGCGCGACGGCGACCAGCGCGTCCAGCCAGGCCTCGGCGTCCGCGTCCATCAGGGTCCGCCGTTCCATCCCTCGCCTCCCCGGCCGGAGCCGGCCTGCGCGCCGCCATGCGCGATCGCCACGCCGTCGGCGTGCTCCGCTCCTTCCAGCCCGAACGCCTCGCGCACCCGCCCGGCCGCGAGCAGGCATGCCAGCTGCGCGGCCCACAGGTCGTGGCGGGTGTTGACCAGGTCGTCGTGCGCCTGCGCGATCTCTTCCTCGGCGCCGAGCAGGTCCAGCACGTTGCGCGTGCCCAGCGACAGGTACTGGTCCCAGTACAGCGCGCGGGTCTCGGTGATGCTGTGCAGCCGGCCTTCCAGCAGGCCCATCCTGTCGCGGATGCCGGCGATGCGCTCGCGCTGGCGCGCCAGCTCGTCCTGCGCCATCAGCCGCTGCGCCTGCAGGCGCGCCTCGGCCGCCTGCAGCGCGTTGGCGCTGGCGCGGCTCTGCGCGGCCAGCGCGCCACCCTGGTACAGGCCGCCGCTGAGCGACACGAATGCCGTCGCATAGCTGCTCTTGCCGTAGATCTGCTCGTAGCGCGTCCCGGCCGGTCCCAGGCGCCGGTTGGCGTTGGCCTCCAGCGACAACGTCGGGTAGCGCTGCGCGCGCGCATTCTCCAGGTCGGCCTCGGCCCGCGCGCGTTCGGCCTCGGCCACCTGCAGGGCGGGCAGGCGCTCGATGTCGCGAGGATCCACGGCGCGCGCCGCCTCGTCGAATCCCGCGGGCGCACCGGCCACGTCCGCCGGCACGCCCGGGCCCAGGTAGGTGGCCAGCCGGCTGCGCCACTCGCGCAATTGCGACTCCACCTGCAGCAGCCGCGAGCGCGCCGCCTCCACCCGCGCGCGTGCCTGCAGCGGGTCGCTGCGCGTGGCCACGCCTGCGTCGGCACGCAGCTCGGTCATCTCCTGCACCCGGCGCAGCGCGGCGATGCGCTCCAGGTGGGTGCGCCGCAGTTCCTGGTGGCGGTGGGCCTCGATCAGCGCCTCGGCGGTGCCGCGCACCACCTCGTCCATTTCCGCGAGCAGTGCAGCCTCCTGCCGCTGGCGCCCGGCCTGCTCGCGCCGCACCGCGCTGCGCGTCTTGCCGAAGTCGTACAGCACCTGGGTCACGCCCAGCGTGGCCACCTGCCCGCTGCCGAACTCGCCCTGTTCGCCGGAAGTGACGCGGGCCTGCACCCGCGGCAGGTAGCCGGCGCGCGCGGCGTCGAGCAGGTCCTCCTGGCGGGCGATCTCCGCCCGCGCCGCCCGCACTTCCGGATAGCGCGCCACCGCGGTGCGGACGGCCCATTCCCAGTCCAGGCCGCCGTTCCCCGTGCCGGCCGGCGCGGGCTGCCACCCCGGCGGCCGCGCGTCGGTTTCCGGTTGCGCGGGCGACAGGGCGGCCGGCGCACCGGCGCGGGCATGCCAGGCCCCGTTCGGCGCCGCGATCGCCGTCCGCGCCGACGCTTCCGCGCGCACCTCCTCCGCCGGCGGCGGGCCGATGCCGGCCGCTGCCGCGGGAACGACCGCAAACAGCACCACACCGGCGCAGTGTTCCCTCACCTTTCGCACGACCCTGTTCCCCTATGGTCCGCGGCGCCGGCCATGCCGCACGCCGCACGCCGCAGGTAGCCGCGGCGCCGCCCACATCCCGTGGAACGGCGCCGCGCCCCTCCTTCCGTGGCTCAGGTGACGCCGTGATTGCCCTGCTGGAGCAGTTGGGCGGCCACGTCGTCCAGGTCCTGCGTGGCGACCAGCTCGATGTCGCCCTTCTGCGGAGGCAGGCCGCTTCCGTGCCCATCCCCGGCGCCCAGATCGAGCACCGCGCCGCCCTCGTCGAACACCAGCAGCGGCTCGGCGTCGGCGGCCGCCACCGCCATGCCGCTGGCCACCACGGGTCCGCCGTCCTCGATGCGGATCTCGAGCGTGGCCGTGGCGCTCTGGCCGGTGGCGGGATCGAACAGGGTGTAGTCGAACCGGTCCACCTGACCCAGGTGGCTGGCGTCCTCGAACGGCGTGTAGGTGTAGTTGCCGTTGGCGTCGATGGCCAGCTCGCCGTGGTCGCCGACGATGGTGGTGACGCCGCTGCTGCCCACCGCGCCTCCGTCGACACTCTGCACCACCGTGGTCGCGGTGACCTGGTCCACCTCGCCGCCGGCGCCCGGGCCGGTGATCACGTTGCCCGAGACCGGCACCGCGTCGTAGCCGGACGGGTTGGTGTAGTCGTAATCGGTCGCGGTGACCTCCAGCTCCGCCAGCACGCCCAACCCCAGGGTGCCGTCGTAGGCGATGAACGCGCGGTACTGGCCAGCACCGAGGTCGTTGAACGAAGCGGTCATCACGTCCGCGCCGACGGTCAGGCTGAGCAGCGTGGCCGGGCCGCTGCCGCTCACGCTGGCCCACTGCCCCGCATCGGCATCCCACTTCTGCAGGACCACGCGGTAGTTCCCCGCCACGCCGGCGCCCAGGAGCGCGTCGTAGGTGAAGTTCGCGTCCTGGGTGTGCCCCGAGGCCACCGTGAAGGACACCGAGGGCGTGGACAGGACCGCGGCCTGCAGATCCAGCAACCCCAGCGAGGCGATCACCGTGTAGTCCGCATCGCCGTGGTTCACCTGCGAGGTGGAGGGGATGGCTTCGAGCTCGGCCACGGCGAAGTTGTCGTAGGCAACGATGTCGGCGTCGGCGTCGGAGTCCGCGTCGGAGTCCGCGTCGGAGTCCGCGTCGGCATCGGCGTCGGCATCGGCGTCGGCATCGGCGTCGGCATCGGCGTCGGCATCCGCGTCGGCATCCGCGTCGGCGTCCGCGTCGGCGTCGGCGTCCGCATCGGCATCGGCATCGGCGTCGGCGTCGGCGTCGGCGTCAGCATCCGCGTCGGCATCGGCATCGGCGTCGGCGTCGG
>DASRYN010000212.1:0-3664 GCA_035687185.1 Pseudoxanthomonas sp.
GTTGTTGCCCGAGGCGATCTCGGTGGAGGCGGTGTTGATGGCGGCCGAGGCGCCCTGGATGCGGGCGACGATGGCGGTGAGCTGGGCCACGGTGGCATTGGCGTCGTCGCGCATGCGCGCGAACACGCCGTGGAAGTCGCCCTCCATGCGGGCGGTGAGGTCGCCCTGCGACAGCGCGGTCAGCAGGCGCGAGACCTCCGACAGGCTCACCGCGTTGGCGTCCAGCAGCGAGTTCAGCTGCTCGGCCAGCTGCAGCAGGAAGCCCTGCTTGCCCTCGGTGTCGATGCGGCCGGACAGGTCGCCGGCGGCGGCGGCCTGGACCACGCGCGCCACTTCCTGCTCGACCTGCACCTCCAGGGTGCGGTCGCGCCATTCGCAGACGGTGCCCACGTTCTCGCCGTTGGCGTCGCGGATGACCGAGATGTACTGCTCGAAGCAGGCCCCGCCGTACTGGATCTCGCGCTGGGCGCGGCCGTCGCGCTCCAGGCGGGCGATGAACGCCGCGTCCACCTTGCCGCCGTGCTCCAGCACGGAGACCGGCTGGCCCACCAGCGGGCGCGAGGGGTCCACGCCCGGCAGCGCGGCGACGATCTGCTCGGCGTGGCCGTCCAGCATCTGCCGCAGCGCCGGGTTGGTGTAGACCACTTCCAGGTCGCGGTCGGTGATGATCAGGCCCGTGGTCGAGCTTTCCAGCGCGGTGCGGATGCGCAGGTTCTCGGCGGCGGCGGCCTGGTCGCGCTCGGTGCGCTCGCGCAGGTCGTGCTGCATGCGCTGCAGGGCCTTCATCAGGTCGCCGATCTCGTCCTGGCGGGAGGTGTCGATGCGGCTGTCCAGCTTGCCGCCGGCCACGTCGTTGGCCACGCCCACCGCCTCGCGGGTGGCGCCGACCAGGCCGCGGGCGAGGAACAGGGCGATGGCGATGCCGCCGCCGATCCCCACCAGCAGCATGACGAAGATGATCGAACCGGAGGCGGCGTAGGCGCCCTGTGCGTCGTCGCTGGCGGCCTGGGCCTGGCGGTCGGACTCCTCGATCAGCGCGGTGACCGCGCCGGTGGCCTGGTTGTGCAGCTCGGTGGTCTCGCCCAGGAAGGTGTCGATCGCGTCCTCGGGCAGCTCCAGGTCGATCATCTCGTTGACCGAGTCGTAGGAGGTCTTGGCCTTGGCCCAGGAGGCGACGAACTGCTCGTGGAGCTTGC
The DNA here is from genome assembly GCA_035687185.1 of Pseudoxanthomonas sp. Classification (GTDB taxonomy): domain Bacteria; phylum Pseudomonadota; class Gammaproteobacteria; order Xanthomonadales; family Xanthomonadaceae; genus Pseudoxanthomonas. Next base: position 1,197 of record DASRYN010000212.1, read on the forward strand.
GCTCCTCGGCCGTGGCCACCAGCTTGCCGTAGTTGGCCGAGGTCTGCTCGATCTGCTTGGCCAGGCTGGTGGTGCGCTTGCGCGCGTCCTGCTTGACCGCGTCGCTGGCGCGGATCAGGCCGCGGTAGGAGGCGGTGCGGAACTCGCCCAGAAGGGCGCGCAGTTCCGCGGCGGTGGACACCTTGTCGACGATGTTGCCGGCCAGGTGGCCGGTGGCGCGGTCGAGCGAGGCGAGCCCGAAATAGGCGCCGATGCCCTGCGCCACCATGAGCGCCAGCACCACGCCGAAGGCCAGCATGAGCTTGGGCGCGAGCTTGAGATTCTTGAGCCGATGCATGGAGCGGTACTCCCCCTGACTTCGCGGAAAGAGCGGCCCGGGCGCTGCGCGCGCCCGGGCCGCACGGTCACTTGATGGTGGCCAGCTTGATGCTGGACGGCGAAGTCACCGCGATCTCCGCCCGGCTGGCGTCGCGCTTGATGGTGCCGATGACGCACACGTCGCGGCCCTCCAGTTCCTCCGGGGTCGGGCGGAACTTGTCGCGCTGGTCGCCCGGGATGCGGGCCGAGAAGGTGTGGCGCGGGAAGGCGCCGCCCATGTACAGGAAGGTGGGCTCGCCCTCGGTGTTCTGCGCGTACCGGGTCTTCTCCACCTTGCCGCAGACCATGCCTTCCTTGCCCACGAAGCGGACGGCCTGCTCGGCGGGGATGGCATCCTGCGCCAGGACGGCGAGCGGGGCGGCCAGCAGCGCCGCGGCGGCCAGGGACAGGAACGTGGTGTTGGGCTTCATGGGGAACTCCGGATGGCAATGATGGAATGGGGGCGGCCGGAAGGCCTTGAACCCCCTATCGGCGCCGGGCCGGCGGACTTTAGGCGGCCGCCTCCATCGGCGCCTCGGCCAGGTCGGCGCTGTCGAGCAGGGTCTCGATGTCCAGCAGGATCAGCATCCGCTCGTCCAGGGTGCCGATGCCGGAGATGAAGCGGGTGTCCACCGCGGCGCCGAACTCCGGCGTGGGCCGGATCTGCTCGGCCGACAGCGGCACCACGTCGGACACGCCGTCGACCACGATGCCCACCACGCGGTCCTCGACGTTGAGCACGATCATCACCGTGAAGCTGTCGTAGCGGGCCTCGCGCAGGCGCAGCTTCAGGCGCAGGTCGATCACCGGCACGATGGTGCCGCGCAGGTTGATCACGCCCTTGATGTACTCGGGCGCGTCGGGGACGCGGGTGACCGCGTCGTAGCCGCGGATCTCCTGGACCTTGAGGATGTCGACGCCGTAGTGCTCGTCGCCCAGGGTGAAGGTGAGGAATTCGCCCGTGGTCTGGGCCGGGGTGCTGCTCATGGATGCGCTCCTGCAGGGCGTGGCCGCGCCGCGGCGCGGGTCGGTTCCCCGAGGGAATCGGCCGGAGCGCCGGCAACTTTAGGGCGCTAGACCGCCCGGCGCTCGCGGGCGTTGCGCTGGCGCTCCACCCGGAAGATGTACTGCAGCAGCTGCTTCTCCACGTGCCCGGGCAGGTCCAGGAAGCGGCAGCCGGCGCGCAGGGTGGCCCCGGCCAGCGGCTGCGGCTGGCGCGACAGGTGGGCCACCTCCAGCCGCAGCTGCAGCGGCTCGGTGTCCGGCAGGCGCAGCACGCAGTCCTCCAGCACGGTGCGGGCCTGGAAGCGGCGTTCGTCCTCGTCGCGGACCGACAGGGCCAGGCCGCCGCCGCTGAGGTCCAGTACCCGGGCCTGGATGGGCTCGCCTTCCCCCTCGGCCGGGGGCACGGCCAGGATGACCACCGGGCCGGGCACCAGCGCCAGCCGGTACAGTTCGCGCCGCTGCAGCTTGAGCACCGACTCGGGCATGGGCGCGGCGAAGGCCACGCCGTCCTCGGCGTCGATGCGGCTCAGCCCGCGCAGGCGGAACTCGATCCGCACCCGCTCCAGCTGCGAGACGCAGAGCAGCTGCTCGGCGGCGGCCATGCGCTGGTTGACCGCCTCCTGGCGGTTGCCGTCGATCAGCACGGTGCCGGCCTCGGGGTCCACGCCGAGCAGCGCGGTCGGGCAGGGCAGGCCGCCGGGCAGGATGCTCGCGCTGATCAGCGCGCCGGCATCGGCCAGGGCCTGGAGCACGCGCAGCACCTCGCGGGGGTCGCGCAACAGGTAGCGGTCGGCGTCCTCGAGGTCCCGCGGTGCCACTGGTGGTTCGTGCGCTGCCGGCATCGGAAAGCAGGTAGACGGTCCGTGTCACGGTATCGGCCGCTCGGCCGGGAAGTTGACGGTCCCGGCGGCGCCGGGACCGTCAGGGCGCGGATCAGGCCGCGCGGGCGAGGAGCGCGTCCTCGCCCTGTCCCTCGATGCGGAACACGGCGATGGCCTGGGCCAGGCTGGCGGCCTGTTCCTCCATGGCCCGGGCGGCGGCCGAGGCTTCTTCCACCAGGGCCGCGTTCTGCTGGGTGGTCTCGTCCATCTGCACGATGGTCTGGT
>DASRYN010000213.1:0-3991 GCA_035687185.1 Pseudoxanthomonas sp.
TGCGCGTCGCTGCCCTCGCCCCGCCACACTCCCCCCTGCGTGCAGACGACCGCCGCTTCCGTGGGAGCCGGCCTTGCCGGCGACATGGGCGATGGAACGACGAGGTGGCCAGGTCGTCCGGTGCAGCGGGTCGCCCGCAAGACGGGCTCCTACAGGCAGGTGCGGCCTTCTGGCATGCCGCCTCGCCCTCCGGCGGCTCGCCGCGTGATTCTGTAGGAGCCGGCCTTGCCGGCGATACGGGCGATGGAACGACGAGGTGGCCGGGTCGTCCGGTGCAGCGGGTCGCCCGCAAGACGGGCTCCTACAGCAGGTGCGGCCTTCTGGCATGCCGCCTCGCCCTCCGGCTTCAAGCCCCAACCGAAGCCGCCGCCCCCGCGACTCCTCCCGCCGAAGCCCACGCGTTCGCACCTTCCCGTTGCCGCTCGCGGCTACGGCCAGTCGATGCGGCCCTGGACCACGCTCACCACCCGGCCGCCCGACCAGACCTCGCCGTCGGCGTCCACGTGCATGTCCAGCCGCGCGTCGTAGCCCACCTCCCGGCCCTGGCTCACCCGGTAGCGGCCTCCCTGGCCCGGCAGCGCATCGCGCAGCGCCAGCCACGCGGCCAATGTGGCATTGGCCGCGCCGGAGGCCGCGTCCTCGAACATCGCCGGGCCGCCCACGAACGCGCGCGCCGCGATCTGGTAGTCCTCGCCCTGGCAGCGGGCATAGGCCAGCACGCCCATGCTCTCGGTCGCCCGGGCCAGCGAGGCGATCGCCTCCCAGTCCGGCATCGCGTTGCGCAGGCTGGCTTCGTCGCGCGCCTCGGCCACCCACCAGCGCCGGCCGCCGTCCATCAGCGCCGGCGGCAGCGCCCCCGGCGGCAACCAGTCCAGCGCCTCGGCCATGCGCGAGCCGCGCGCGTCGGCGGTTTCCACCAGGCGCGCCCGCGGCGTGCGCACGGCGATGGTGCGCGTGGCGCCGGTGCCGTCCACGCGCAGGGGCAGCAGCCCGGCGATGCCCTCCTGCAGCAGCAGCCCGTCGCGCGTCGCCGCCAGCCCCGCTTCCAGCACCACGTGGGCGGTGCCCACGCTGGGATGGCCGGCGAACGGCACCTCGCGCTTGGGGCTGAACATCCGGATCGCGTAGCTCGCGCCGGGGCGGGTGGGCGGGAACACGAACGTGGTTTCCGGCAGCCGCGTCCAGCGCGCGATGGCCTGCATCGCGGCATCGTCCAGGCCGGTGGCGTCGAGCACCACCGCCAGCGGATTGCCGGCGCCCGGACGGTCGGCGAAGACGTCCACCTGGACGAAGGGGCGCGTGGCCATGGGACGGTCCTTGTGGTCGGGGAAGCCGAGCTTACCAACCCGGCGTGCCGCCGATCACCGCGCAGGACGCGCGGCCCGTAGCGCCGCGGCGCCCGACGCAGCGGCGGGCGGCCGGATGGTTGCGGATGTGACCCTCGGCGCGCCTGCGCGCGCGTCCGCGCGGGCCATTGCGCGCCGGCGATTGCGCTTAGAATCGGCGGTTCATGCCCGGTGGTCGGGTGGTCCCCAGAAAGCACTCCATGTCCGCAGTTTCGTCCGCGCACGACTCCGCCTCCGGCGGCTGGATCGTCCTCAAGTTCGGCGGCACCTCGGTGTCGCGTCGCCATCGCTGGGACACGATCGGCAGGCTGGCGGAGAAACGCGCGGGCGAGACCGGCGGGCGGGTGCTGGTGGTGGTCTCCGCGCTTTCGGGCGTGACCAACGAGCTGACCGCCATCGCCGACGGCGCGGCCGACGCCGCGCAGCGCGTGGAAGCGCTCGAGCGCCGCCACCGCGAATTCCTCGCCGAGCTGGAGCTGGACGCCGAGGCGGTGCTGGGCCAGCGCCTGGCCGCGCTGCGCGGCCTGCTCGGCGACCCGCGCGCCGCCGCGCGCCCGCTGGACTGGCAGGCCGAGGTGCTGGGGCAGGGCGAACTGCTCTCCTCCACGCTCGGCGCGGCCTACCTGCGCGCGCGCGGCCTGGACTTCGGCTGGATGGACGCGCGCGACTGGCTTTCCGCGCTGCCGCCGCAGCCCAACCAGAGCGAGTGGTCGCAGCGCCTGTCGGTGAACTGCCAGTGGCAGGCCGGCGAGGACTGGCGCGCGCGCTTCGCCGCGCAGCCGGGGCGCATGCTGATCACCCAGGGCTTCATCGCCCGGCACGGCGACGGCGGCACCGCCATCCTGGGGCGGGGCGGCTCGGACACCTCGGCCGCGTACTTCGGCGCGCTGCTGGGCGCCAGCCGCGTGGAGATCTGGACCGACGTGCCGGGCATGTTCAGCGCCAACCCGCGCGAGGTGCCGGACGCGCGCCTGCTGACCCGGCTGGACTACTACGAGGCGCAGGAGATCGCCACCACCGGCGCCAAGGTGCTGCATCCGCGCTCGATCAAGCCCTGCCGCGACTCGGGCGTGCCCATGGCCATCCTCGACACCGAGCGGCCCGAACTGCCGGGCACCAGCATCGACGGCAGCGCCGAGCCGGTGCCGGGCGTGAAGGCCATCAGCCGCCGCAACGGCATCGTGCTGGTGTCGATGGAAGGCATCGGCATGTGGCAGCAGGTGGGCTTCCTGGCCGACGTGTTCGAGCGCTTCAGGCGCCATGGCCTGTCGGTGGACCTGATCGGCACCGCGGAGACCAACGTCACCGTGTCGCTGGACCCGAGCGAGAACCTGGTCAACACCGACGTGCTGGCCGCACTGTCGGCCGACCTGGCCGAGATCTGCCGGGTCAAGGTGATCGCGCCGTGCGCCGCCATCACCCTGGTGGGCCGCGGCATGCGCTCGCTGCTGCACAAGCTCTCGGACGTGTGGGCGGCGTTCGGCCGCGAGCGCGTGCACATGATCTCGCAGTCGTCCAACGACCTGAACCTGACCTTCGTGATCGACGAGGCCGACGCCGACGGCCTGCTCCCCGAGCTGCACGCCGCGCTGATCGACAGCGGCGCCATGCCGGTGGCGGAGGCGGCGGTGTTCGGCCCGCGCTGGCGCGAGATCGACGGCAAGCTGCGCCCGCGCCCGGCGCCGTGGTGGCAGGCGCCGGCCGAACGCGCGCGCCTTCGCGAACTGGCGGCCGCCGGCACGCCGCGCTACGCCTACCACCTGCCCACCGTGCGCGAGCGCGCCCGTGCGCTGAAGGCGGTGGCGGCGGTGGACCGGCGCTACTACGCCATCAAGGCCAACCCGCACGCGGCCATCCTGCGCACGCTGGTGGAGGAAGGCTTCGGCCTGGAGTGCGTGTCGCTGGGCGAGCTGCGCCACGTGTTCTCGGTGCTGCCGGACCTGGACCCGCAGCGGGTCCTGTTCACGCCCAGCTTCGCGCCGCGCGGCGAGTACGCCGAGGCGTTCGCGCTGGGCGTGACCGTCACCCTGGACAACGTCGAGGCGCTGCGGCACTGGCCGGAGATCTTCCGCGGCCGCCGCCTGTGGCTGCGCATCGACCTGGGCCACGGCGACGGCCACCACGAGAAGGTCAACACCGGCGGCAAGGCTTCCAAGTTCGGCCTTTCCGCCGCGCGCGTGGACGAGTTCCTCGACCAGGCGCGCGCGCTGGGCATCGTCGTCACCGGCCTGCACGCGCACCTGGGCAGCGGCGTGGAGAACGCCGGCCACTGGCGCCTGATGTGCGACGAGCTGGCGGGTTTCGCCCGGCGCATCGGCACGGTGGCCACGCTGGACATCGGCGGCGGCCTGCCGATCCCGTACAGCGCCGACGACGAGCCCTTCGACGTCGACGCCTGGGCCGCCGGCCTGGCCGAGGTGCGCGCCGTGCACCCGGCCTTCGGGCTGGTGATCGAGCCGGGCCGCTACCTGGTGGCCGAGGCCGGCGTGCTGCTGGCCCGCGCCACCCAGGTGATCGAGAAGGACGGCGTGCTGCGCGTGGGCCTGGACGCGGGCATGAACGCCCTGGTGCGCCCGGCGCTGTACGAGGCCTGGCACGACATCGCCAACCTCGACCGGCTGGACGCCCCGGCCGACACCGTGTTC
>DASRYN010000214.1:0-4269 GCA_035687185.1 Pseudoxanthomonas sp.
CTGGCCGCCGTTCTCCGGCAGCGGGGGCACGGCGGCCTCGGCGCGCGGGTACACCAGCAGCGGCTGCCGCGGCCACACCCGCGACCAGCCGCGCGCCAGGCCCAGCGGCTGGGTGGTGGACAGGCGGATGCGGCCCGGCTCGAGCCAGCCGCGGCGGTGCGTGGGGACGGCCAGCACCAGCTCGCCGCGACCGTCCTCGCCCAGGCTGGCGCGGTCATGGGCCCCGCCCAGGTCGGCGCGCAGGCCGCGGCGGCGGCGCCCGTCGCGGCAGGACACCGACAGCCGCAGCCACAGGTCCTCGCCCGCGGCCACCGGCTCGGCCGAGACCGCGTCCACCCGCAGCCCCGACAGCTGCAGGTGGGTGGCGATGAGGCTGGCCAGCCCGGCGGCGCCCAGCAGCAGCGCCAGCAGCAGGGCCGGGTTGTTGTTGTAGTTGAGCGCGCCCAGCACCATGGCCACGACCAGGGCGGCGTAGAACAGCCCGAACGGCGTGGGCAGCACGTAGACGCGGCGGCGGCCGATGGTGGCAGGCAGCGGCTCGGGCGCGCGCGGCCGCTCCAGCGCATGCATGCGCGCCGCCAGGCCGCGCATCCACGCGCGCATCAGTCCACCGGCACCGCGTGGAGCACGGCCTTGGCCAGGGCCGCGGCGGAACCGGCCTCGGCCTCCGGCACCAGGCGGTGGCCGGCGACCGCGATGAACAGCGCCTGCACGTCCTCCGGCAGCACGTGGCCGCGGCCCAGCAGCAGCGCATAGGCGCGCGCGGCGCGCAGCAGCGCCAGGCCCGCGCGCGGCGACAGGCCCACGCGCAGCCCGGGATGCTGGCGGCTGCGCGCCAGCAGCGCCTGCACGTAGCCGACCAGCGCCTCGCTGGCGTGCACGTCCTCGACCGCGCGGCGCAGCGCCTGCACGTCGCCGTCGGCCAGCACCGGGGTGGCGTGGGCGATCAGCGCGCGGCGGTCGGCGCCGGTGAGCAGCGCGCGCTCGGACTCGGCATTGGGATAGCCCAGCGAGAAGCGCAGCAGGAAGCGGTCCAGCTGCGAGTCCGGCAGCGGGAAGGTGCCCGACAGGTCCACCGGGTTCTGCGTGGCGATCACGAAGAACGGATCGGGCAGCGCGTGGGTCACGCCGTCCACCGTCACCTGGTGCTCGGCCATGGCCTCCAGCAGCGCGCTCTGCGTGCGCGGCGGGGCGCGGTTGATCTCGTCGGCCAGCAGCACCTGGGTGAACACCGGGCCGGGATGGAACTGGAAGCGGCGCGCGGTGGCGTCGTAGACCGACACGCCGAGCACGTCCGCCGGCAGCAGGTCGGAGGTGAACTGCACGCGCTGGAACGACAGGCCCACCGTGGCGGCCAGCGCGTGCGCCAGCGTGGTCTTGCCCAGGCCGGGCAGGTCCTCGATCAGCACGTGGCCGCCGGCCAGCAGCGCCACGAACGCCAGGCGCACCTCGTGGGCCTTGCCCAGCACCAGTTCGTTGACCTGGCGTTGCGCGCGTGAGAGGGCCTCGCGCAGCGTGTCGGGTAGCATCGCGGTGGTGGGGTCGCCTGTGTGCGCCATCGCAGCCGTGTCCTTGGGGTCGCAACGGAGTGTAGCGGGAATGCAGGGAGAACTACGTGCGCGCCGTACCTTCATCGCCGCCTGGGCCGTGGCCTGCGCGGTGAAGGCGGTGGTGGCCGCGCGGCTGCCCCTGTTCGTGGACGAGGCCTTCTACTGGCAGGAGTCGCGACACCTGGCCCTGGCGTACTCGGATCTGCCGGGCATGACCGCGTGGCTGGCGCGGCTGGGCACGGCGCTGGGCGGCGAGCATCCGCTGGCGCTGCGCCTGCCGTTCCTGCTGCTCGGCGCGGCGCTGCCGTGGTGGGTGATGCGGATCGGACAGCGCTGGTTCGGCGCCATCGCCGGCTGGCATGCCGGCAGCCTGGCGGTGCTGCTGCCGCTGCTGGGCACGCTGGGCACGATGGCGCTGCCGGACGTGCCGCTGGCCTTCGCCACCGTGCTGTGCCTACACGCGGGCGCGCGCCTGCTGCGCGAGGTGGCGCCGCTGGCCGTGCTGGAGCTGGCGCTGGGGCTGGCGCTGGGCGCGCTGAGCCACTACCGCTTCGGCGGCGTGATCGTCGCCGGGGCCGTGGCGATGCTGTGGCTGCCGCAGGGCCGGCGGCTGCTGCGCGACCCGCGCGTGCTGCTGGCGCTGGCCGTCGGCGTCCTGGCGTGGGCGCCGCTGCTGTTCTGGAACCTGGAGAACGGCGAGGCCGGGCTGCGCTTCCAGCTCGTGGACCGGCATCCCTGGGCGCTGCACGCCGGCGGGCTGGCGTTCCTGCCGGTGCAGGCGCTGCTGGCCACGCCGCCGCTGTTCGCGCTGCTGCTCATGGCCGCCTGGCGACACGTGCGGCCGGTGCGGGCGACGCGACCGCAGTGGCGGTTCCTGGGACTGTTCGGCGCCATCGTGCTCGCGGGGATCTTCCTGCTGGGGTTCTTCACGGACAGCGAGCGGGTCAGCTTCCACTGGCCGGCCCCGGCCTACCTGGCGCTGCTGCCGGCCGCCGCGGCCCTGCTCGCGGGGGCCGCGCCGCGCTGGCGCCGGCTGGTGTGGGCGGTGGCCGCGCTGGGGCTGGCCGCGGCGCTGGGCTGGCTGCTGGCGGTTTCGTCCCCCGACCTGCGCGCGGCCATGGCCGGCGGCAAGCATTACCCGCGCAACTTCGCCGGCTGGGGGCCGCTGGCGGAGGCCGTGCGCGCCGAACTGGCGCGGATGCCGCCCGGCACGCGCCTGCTGGCGGACGACTTCAAGCTCGGCGCGGAACTCGGCTTCGCGCTGGGCGATGCGCGCATCCCGGTGCTGGACCACCCGCTGAACCACGCCCACGGCCGCGCGCCGCAACTTCGGCTGTGGGGCCTGGAAACCGGGGCCGCGCCGTCCGCCCCGACGCTGCTGGTGCTCGCACCCGGCCACGTGCCCTACAAGGAACTGCTGCGCCGTTACCACGACGTCTGCGCGGTGCTCGGCCCGCTGCCGCCGCCGTCGCGCACCGTGCTGGTCGACCACGGCGCGCAGCGCTTCCTGCTGGTGCGCTTGCCGGCCCGGCCGGCGGCCGGCGCATGCGTGGCGCCGGCGATGGCGTGGATCGATGCGCCGCTTCCCGGGCAGGCGCTTTCCACGGCATTCGAGGTGCGCGGCTGGGCGTTCAAGGAAGGCGCCGGGCTGGCGCGGGTGGAGGTGACGCTCGACGGCGCGGTGGTGGCCGAGGCCGAGTACGGCCAGCCCTTCGACGTGCGCGGGCATTTCGCCGGCTCGACCGACCCGAACCATCCGCGCGTCGGCTTCCGCGCGCGTGTGGACCTGCCCGACAGCCAGGCCGGGCGCCGCTGGCTCGGGCTGCGCCTGCACGGTGCCGACGGCAGCGTGGAGGAGTGGCCGCGGCTGCCGGTGCGGATCGTCGGCGCAGGCGCGGGCCGGTAAGATGCGCGCGGACTCCGGGGGGAGCAGGGGAATGGAACATGCCGGCGCCGGCCACGGCGCGCTGCGCATCGCATTGCTGGTGCCGTGCCGCAACGAGGCGGCCACGGTCGGACAGGTGGTCGCCGCCTTCCGCGAGAGCCTGCCGCAGGCGCAGTGCCACGTGCTCGACAACGGTTCGGACGACGGCACCGCGGCCCTGGCGCGCGCCGCCGGCGCGGTGGTGCACGCCGTCGCGCTGCCGGGCAAGGGCAACGTGGTGCGACGCGCGTTCGCCGACATCGAGGCCGACGTGTACGTGCTGGTCGACGGCGATGCGACCTATGAGGCGGCCGCCGCGCCGCTCCTGGTCCGGCGGCTGCTCGACGACGGCCTGGACATGGTGGTGGGCGCGCGCGTGGACCGCGACCCGGCCGCATACCGTCCCGGCCATCGCGCCGGCAACCGGCTGCTCACGCGCTGCGTGGCGCTGCTGTTCGGCGACAGCTTCGACGACATGCTCTCCGGCTACCGGGTGTTCTCGCGGCGCTATGCCAAGTCGTTCCCCGCGCACGCGGCCGGCTTCGAGATCGAGACCGAGCTGGCCGTGCACGCGCTGCAGCTGCGCATGCCGGTGGCCGAGGTGCCCACCGCCTACCGCGCGCGGCCGGAAGGCTCGGCCAGCAAGCTCAACACCTGGCGCGACGGCGCGCGCATCCTGGCCACCATCGCGCGGCTGTTCAAGGCCGAGCGGCCGCTGCTGTTCTTCTCCGTCGGCGCCGCGGCCAGCCTGCTGCTGTCGCTGCTGCTGGCGGTGCCGGTGCTGCTGACCTGGCT
>DASRYN010000215.1:0-23339 GCA_035687185.1 Pseudoxanthomonas sp.
CCGATCCGGCGCAGCGGCGCAAGGCCGCCGACCTGCTGGCGCGACGCGGTTTCGACGGCGACAGCATCCGCGCCGCTACCCGTTACGACCCCGACGACTGACCGCGCCCGCCCGGGCCTGATACCCTTTGCCGGTTGGGTCTCCCACCCCGCCGGGGGCGCCGTGGCGCTCCCGGCCAGGGCCTTGCCCGTCCGCCAGCCATAGCCAGATGACCGCCTCCACTCCGTTCACCACCGCGCGCATCCGCCGCGACTTCCTCGAATTCTTCAAGAGCAAGGGCCACACCATCGTGCCGTCGGCCTCGCTCGTGCCGGGCAACGACCCGACCCTGCTGTTCACCAACTCGGGCATGGTCCAGTTCAAGGACGTGTTCCTGGGCGCGGAGAAGCGCAGCTACGTGCGCGCGGCCGACGTCCAGCGCTGCCTGCGCGCCGGCGGCAAGCACAACGACCTGGATTCGGTGGGCTACACCGCCCGCCACCACACCTTCTTCGAGATGCTGGGCAACTGGTCCTTCGGCGACTACTTCAAGAAGGAAGCCATCGCCTGGTCGTGGGAGCTGCTGACCCAGGTGTGGAAGCTGCCGCCCGAGCGCCTGCTGGTCACCGTCTACCACACCGACGACGAGTCCTACGACATCTGGCACAAGGACATCGGCCTGCCGCCCGAGCGCATCATCCGCATCGGCGACAACAAGGGCGCTCCGTACGCGAGCGACAACTTCTGGCAGATGGCCGATACAGGTCCCTGCGGCCCCTGCACCGAGATCTTCTACGACCACGGCGAGCACATCGCCGGCGGCCCGCCGGGCTCGCCGGACGAGGACGGCGACCGCTACATCGAGATCTGGAACAACGTCTTCATGCAGTTCGACCGCCAGCCCGACGGCACCCTTGTGCCGCTGCCGGCGCCGTGCGTGGACACCGGCATGGGCCTGGAGCGCCTGGCGGCGATCCTGCAGCACGTGCACAGCAACTACGAGATCGATCTGTTCCAGGCACTGATCCGCAAGGCCGCCGAGCTGACCGGCACGGCCGACCTGGAGAACAAGTCGCTGCGGGTGATCGCCGACCACATCCGCGCCAGCGCCTTCCTGATCGTGGACGGCGTGCTGCCCTCCAACGAGGGCCGCGGCTACGTGCTGCGCCGGATCATCCGCCGGGCGCTGCGCCACGGCTGGATGCTGGGCACGCGCGGGCCGTTCTTCCACAAGCTGGTCGGCACGCTCAGCGAACAGATGGGCGAGGCCTATCCCGAGCTGCCGGCCGCGCGCGAACTGGTGGAACGCGCGCTCCGGGCCGAGGAGGAACGCTTCGCCGAAACGCTGGATTCGGGCATGCGCATCTTCGAGGACGTGGCCGCGCGCGCCGCCGGCGGCGTCATTCCCGGCGCGGACGTGTTCCGCCTGTACGACACCTACGGCTTCCCGGTCGACCTGACCGCGGACATGGCGCGCGAGCGCGGCATGTCGGTGGACATGGCCGGTTTCGAGGCGGCCATGGAGCAGCAGCGCGAGACCGCACGCGCCGCGGGCAAGTTCGCGTCCACCACCGGCCTGCCGGCGGACCTGGTCGCGCAGCTGGCGCCCACCGCGTTCCTCGGCTACGACCGGCTCGATGCCGACAACCTGCGCGTGCTGGCGCTGCTGAAGGACGGCAGTCCGGTGCAGGCCATCGCCGCCGGCGACGAGGCCGTGGTCATCCTGGACCGCACGCCGTTCTACGCCGAGTCCGGCGGCCAGGTGGGCGATACCGGCGTGCTGGCCGCGCCGGGCGTCGAGTTCGCGGTGGAGGACACCCAGAAGTTCGCCGGCCAGTTCCACGGCCACATCGGCCGGCTGGCGCGGGGCACGCTCAAGGTGGGCGACGCGCTGACCGGTTCGGTGGATGTGACCCGTCGCGCCACCACCGTGCTCAACCACTCGGCCACCCATCTGCTGCACGGCGCGCTGCGCGGTCTGCTCGGCACGCACGTGGCGCAGAAGGGATCGCTGGTCGCGCCCGACCGCCTGCGCTTCGACTTTTCCCACTTCCAGCCGGTCAGCGCCGGGGAGCTCGCCGAGATCGAGCGCCGCGTGAACGCCGAGGTGCGCGCCAACCACCCCGTCGTGGTGGAGGAGATGGCCATGCAGGAGGCGATCGACTCCGGCGCCATCGCCCTGTTCGGCGAGAAGTACGGCGAGCGCGTGCGCGTGGTGAAGATGGGCCAGTCGGTGGAGCTGTGCGGCGGCACGCACGTGGCGCGCACCGGCGACATCGGCCTGTTCAAGATCGTCGGCGAGGGCGGCGTGTCCGCCGGCGTGCGCCGCGTGGAGGCGCTGACGGGCCAGGCCGCGCTGGACCACGTGGCGGCCGAGGAGCAGCGGCTGCAGCAGGCCGCCGGCCTGTTGGGCGGCAACGCCGCCGACGTCGTGGAGAAGATCCGCCAGCTGGCCGACCGGCAGAAGCGGCTCGAGCGCGAGCTGGAGGCGCTGAAGGCCAAGGCCGCCTCCGGCGCCACCGCGGACCTGGCCGCGTCGGCGGTGGATGTGGGCGGCGTGAAGGTGCTGGCCGCACGGCTGGAAGGCTTCGACGCCAAGGCCCTGCGCGAGGCGGTGGACCGGCTCAAGCAGCAGCTCGGCGATGCGATCATCGTCCTGGCCGGCGCGCAGGACGGCAAGGCGGCACTGGTCGCCGGCGTGAATGGATCCGCAACGGGCAGGGTCAAGGCCGGCGAACTTCTGGCGCATGTCGCCGGTCGGATTGGAGGCAAGGGCGGCGGACGCCCGGATCTCGCCCAGGGTGGTGGCGAGGACGGGCCCGCCCTTGCCCTTGCGCTGAACGAAGTCCCCGAGTGGGTCGGCCAGCGCCTACAGTGAGTGCGACGGGCGCCGCTAACTGAATTGCCGGCCCTTGTCGGTGACAGGGTGGGGGCGTACGATCCCCCACTCTTTACCGTACGCTGCAGAGTGCACTGCAGAGTGGACGCGCACGGCCCGCCGGGCCGGTGCGCATGCCGGCCAGGGTGGTCCGGCGCCATGGAGACAGACCAATGTTGATTCTGACCCGCCGCGTAGGCGAAACCCTGATGATCGGCGACTCGATCACCGTCACCGTGCTCGGGGTCAAGGGCAACCAGGTGCGGATCGGGATCACCGCGCCCAAGGATGTGGCCGTGCACCGCGAGGAGATCTACCAGCGGATCCAGCGCGGCGAATCGCCCGGCTCGACCGGAGGCGAGGGCGGCAACGCCGAATAGCAGGAAACGTTTGCCCGGAAACGGCACAGACGGTATCCTTTCGCGGCCCGCGGGGAACCGCATCGCGGGCGACCACGGAGTGATGCCCGAGAGGCCGAAGGGGCTCCCCTGCTAAGGGAGTATAGGGTCAAAAGCTCTATCGAGGGTTCGAATCCCTCTCACTCCGCCATCTGCACGAAGCCGCCCTCCGGGCGGCTTCGTCGTTTCAGGGCCGGCTGCGCGAAGCCCGGCGCAGGCGACGGCGACTGCCGGAAGCCGCTGGCCATTCTTTCCACGTTCTGCGGGCGCGGTGGCGCGGCATTCCCGGCCGTATCAGGGGACCGCGCCGATCCGGGCGCATGCGCACGAGCCCGTACAGGGAAGCAGCGGTCGCATGGAGGCGGACACCGGCGCGAACCCGATGCGGCCATGCGTGGACGGCCGTGCAGGAGGCCCCCAATGTCCGCCCGCATCGGAAACAGGGAACGTGCAGTGCGGGGCGCAAAGAAAAAGGCCGGCGAACTGGTCGCCGGCCTTCGAAAAATGGCGCGCCCGGAGAGATTCGAACTCCCGACCGCCTGGTTCGTAGCCAGGTACTCTATCCAGCTGAGCTACGGGCGCGTTTCAAGGCGCGAGATTATGCGGGAGCCGTGAAGTCCCGTCAACGGTCCCGGCCGCCTGCGATGCGAAGAAGGCGTCGGCCAGCGCGCGGGCCAGGCACGCCGGCTGCTTCATCCAGCTGAAGTGGTCCGCCGGCGCCCCCAGGGCCCGCGCGTCGAGTTCGACGATCGAGGCGTCGGCCTGCGGCAGCTTGTGCAGCAGCGCCTGCAGGGAGCTGCGCGGAGCCAGCCAGTCGTCCGCCAGGACGATGCCGGCGGCCGGCAGACGCAGGCGCGCCATGCCCGCTTCGAGGTCGCAGGGCAGCCCGGCCGCGGCATAGCGGTTGGTCAGGCCCACGCGCGCCCAGTCGGCGATCAGGCTGCGTGCCTCGGTGCCACCGAAGCCGACGCGGCGGCCGTGGAGCGCGCCCTGGCGGCGCGCCAGCCACGGCAGGAAGCGGTAGGCCAGCGGCAGCAGCCAGCGACCTGGGCGGGGGAAGCTGCGCCACCAGGGCGTGCCCGTGGCCACCAGCCACAGGCCGGCGAACGCATCCGGGTGCTGGCCGGCGAAGCAGCAGGCCAGCTGCCCGCCCAGGCTGTGTCCGCCGATCAGCAGCGGCGTGCGGTCCGCGTCGGCGGCGAGCGCGGCCAGGCTGGCCGGCAGGTCCTGGGCGAGCAGTTCGCGGTAGCCCCAGTCCTTTCCGCGCGAGGGGCGCAGCGAACTGCTGCCGTTGCCGCGCCACTCGTGCACGTGCACGGCGATGCCGAGGGCGGCCAGCGCCTCGGCGAAGGGCAGGTAGTGGCGCGCGCCCACGCCCAGCGCCGGCAGCCACAGCAGCCGCGCGCGCGGCTGCTCCGGCGCGCGCAGCGGCAGCGACCAGCGGTGGCCGTCGGCGGCCTCGACCGCGATCTCGGCGGCCATGGAGTTCATCGCCCGGGCATCACCGCGAAGTGGTCGAGCACGACCACCTCGCCCTTGCCCGGCCGGAAGCCGCCGCGCAGCGCCGCGTGCACGTAGTCGACGGCGGCGGCGCAGGCTTCGCGCAGCGGCAGCCCGCGCGCGAGGTTGGCCGCCACCGCCGAGGCCAGCGTGCAGCCGGTGCCGTGCGCATCCAGCGCCAGGCGCGGATGCGCCGTACGGCGTTCGCCTTCCGCGTCGACCAGGATGTCGACCACGTCGCCCGTGCCCGGCAGGTGCCCGCCCTTGAGCAGTACCGCCGGCGCGCCGAGCGCGCGCAGGGCGGAAGCGGCTTCGGCCATCGCGGCCAGACTGCCGATCTCCCGTCCCAGCAGCAGCTCGGCTTCGGGAAGGTTGGGCGTGAGCACCGTGGCCAGCGGCAGCAGCCGCGTGCGCAACGCCTCCAGTGCGTCCTCTTCCAGCAGGCGGGCGCCGCTGGTGGCGACCATTACCGGGTCGAGCACCACGTGCGGCGGCCGATGCCGTTCGAGGGCGCCGGCCACCGCCTCGATCACCGCCGCGCTGGCCAGCATGCCGAGCTTCACCGCGCCGATGCGGAAGTCGTCGAAGCAGGCGTCGATCTGCGCCCGCAGGAACCCGGTCGGCGGCACGTGCACCCCGGTGACGCCGCGGGTGTGCTGCGCGGTAAGGGCGGCAAGCGCGGAAAGGCCGTGCACGCCGTGCGCCGCGAAGGTCTTGAGGTCGGCCTGGATGCCGGCGCCACCACCGGAATCGGAGCCGGCGATGGTGAGGACCGAGATGGCCTGGGGAATCGGAACGGAGCGGGGCATGGCGCCATTCTGCCCGGAACCGGCGTGGCGGTCAGGGTCGGCGCATGCCGGGACGGACGCTCTCGGCCCGCTACGCGCATCGCCGATGCCGGTCGGCCGCCACCGCCACCGGCACGAGGAAAGGACGGGCACGCGGCCGATGGCGGCAGTGCGGCGGCCGCGCGGCTTCAGATGGCGCCGCGGGTCGCGGTGCCGCGCACGAGGGTACAGTCCACGCCCAGCCGCACCAGGTCCCGGGCCTTGAGCCAGTACATGCGGTCGGCCGGCGTGGACAGCGCGCGGTCGATCACCTGGGGCGGGAAGCCGGCATGGCCCAGCAGCGCGGTCTTCTGTCGCCCGATGTGGCCGGCGATGGCGCTTTCCACCGCCGCCGACACCGCGGCGGTACGGCTGGAATGCAGGCCCAGCACCGTGCCGTCCTCGACCTGGCGGCGCTCGGAAGCGACCCAGAGCATGGCGCAGGCGCTGGCGCAGCGGCCCGCGGCGCGGACGGTGATGCCGCGCGCGTTCAACGTCCTGGCCGCCTGCAGGGCGGGATTCAGCACGCCGCCCAGGCTGCTGACCACCAGGGTCTGCGCCTCCGGGTGGGCATCCAGGGCGGCGGCGAGGTACGCGTGGAAGTCGGCGCCGATGCGGCCGGTGTAGAGCAGTTCGCGGGTCGCGGGCTGGTAGCGCAGCGCCGCCGCTTCCACGCCGCTGGCGCACTCGGCCGCAGCCTCGTCGGTGCAGGACGCCCATTGCAGCTGGCCGGCATTCGCCGGGAACGCGGCCAGCGTGGACAGCCAGGCGGAAGTCAGCAGCAACACCCGCAGGGCGGGCCGGACAAGCGTGTGCATCGTGGTCGTGATGGCAGGTGGACGGGACGCGCTGCTTCCCCCGCCACACCCGCCCGGCGCGCGCAGTCGATCGCGCACGCACGACTGGACGGACCTCCACGGGCGTGGAGGCGCCCCGGGGTCCGTCCGCGGGAGTACAGCAGGGGATTTGCCACGAGATGGCTGTGGCGGGCCGGCTATCGCCTGGGCAGTTGCGCGTCCGTGTTACCGCTATCACCCAATCTGGTCGCGCATTATGGGGCAGACCGCGGCCCCTGTATTAATGATTGTTAGATATCAGCTTATTCCGCGTGAATGCCATTGGAAATCAATGGCTTGTGACGCGGTTGCGGGCGCGGCCCGGCCCGGTCCGGGAGTTCCCGGACCGGTACCCGGCGGTCGTGCGAGGGCGCCGCGACGGCGGCGCGGCCCTGCCGCTACAGCACCTCGGAAGCGAAATCGGCCAGGCGCGAGCGCTCGCCGCGCCGCAGGGTGACGTGGGCGCTGTGCGGCCACCCCTTGAAACGGTCCACGGCGTAGGTCAGGCCCGAGGTGGTCTCGGTCAGGTAGGGCGTGTCGATCTGCTCCACGTTGCCCAGGCACACGATCTTGGTGCCGGGGCCGGCACGGGTGATCAGCGTCTTCATCTGCTTGGGCGTGAGGTTCTGCGCCTCGTCCAGGATGAGGTAGCGGCTGAGGAAGGTGCGCCCGCGCATGAAGTTGAGCGAGCGGATCTTGATGCGCGAGGCGAGCAGGTCGTTGGTGGCCGCGCGGCCCCAGGCGCCGCCGTCCTGGTTGTGGGTGAGCACCTCGAGGTTGTCGGTCAGCGCGCCCATCCACGGCGTCATCTTCTCTTCCTCGGTGCCCGGCAGGAAGCCGATGTCCTCGCCGACGCTGACGGTGGCGCGGGTCATGATGATCTCGCGGTAGCGCTGCTGGTCCATGGTCTGGGCCAGGCCCGCCGCCAGCGCCAGCAGCGTCTTTCCGGTGCCGGCGGTGCCGAGCAGGGTGACGAAATCGATGTCCGGGTCCATCAGCGCGTTGAGCGCGAAGTTCTGCTCGCGGTTGCGCGCGGTGATGCCCCACACCGCGTGCTGGCCGCTGCGGAAGTCGTCCACCAGGGTCAGCGTGGCCTTGCCGTCCTCGATCCTGGCCACGCGCAGTTCCACCTCGTCATCGCCCGGCAGGTAGAGGTACTGGTTCGGATGCCAGTCCTCGTCGCCGCGCAGGGCCACCTCGTAGCTGGTGCGGCCGCGGTCGGACCAGGAGCGCAGGTCGCCCTCGTGGCGTTCCCAGAAGTCGGCGGGCAGCTCGGTGGCGCCGTTGTAGAGCAGGCTGAAGTCGTCCAGCGCGCGGTCGTTCTCGTAGTCCTCTGCGGCCAGGCCGCTGATGGCGGCCTTGATGCGCAGGTTGATGTCCTTGGAGACGAGCACCACCGGCACTTCCGGGTGCGCCTCGCGCAGGGCCAGCACCGCGGCCAGGATGCGGTTGTCCGGCACCACGCTGCCGAAGCTGCGGCCCGGGTCCACCGGCCGCGTCTGGAAGTGCAGGCGGCCGGTCTGCTGCGTGCTGCGGCGCAGCTGCACCCCCTGCGGGTGCGCCAGCGGGATGCCGGACTCGATCTGCTCGGCGCCGGCGCCCTCGATCAGCTCGTTGAGGAAGCGGCTCACCTGGCGCGCGTTGCGGCTGACTTCGGACGTGCCCTTCTTGGCGTTGTCCAGTTCCTCGATCACCTGCATGGGCAGGTAGACGTCGTGTTCCTCGAACCTGAAAAGCGCGGTGGGATCGTGCATCAGCACGTTGGTGTCCAGCACGTAGATGCGCTTGCCTCGGGTCATCGTGGCTTCCTGGTGGGGAGTGCGGAAGCCGGCGTCCCGCGGGACGCCGGGCAGGGGCGAACCGTCGCGGCCTGCGGGGCAGGGCGACGGTCCGGAAGGGCGGGGGCGGTGGTCACTGCTTGCGCGCGGCCTTCAGTGCGTCGAGCACGGCCTGGGCGTGGCCGGGGACCTTGACCCCGCGCCAGGCGCGCGCCACGCGCCCCTCGGGGTCGATGAGGAAGGTGCTGCGCTCGATGCCGAGCACCTTGCGGCCGTACATGTTTTTCTCGCGGATCACGTCGAAGGCGCGGCACAGCGCCTCGTCGGCGTCGCTGACCAGCGGGAAGCGGAAGCCCTGCCTGGCGCAGAAGTTGTCGTGCGAGCGCACCGAGTCGCGCGAGACGCCCAGCACCGCGGCGCCGTTGCGCCTGAACTGCGGCAGCAGCGCATTGAAGTCCAGGCCTTCGGTGGTGCAGCCGGGCGTGGAATCCTTGGGGTAGAAGTACAGCACCAGCCACTGGCCGGCGTAGTCGGCGAGGGTGGCGCTGCGGCCGCCGGACAGGGCCAGCGGGAGGGCGAGCGTGCCGGGGTCCAGCGTTTCGGTCATCGCGCCTGCGGTTCGCGTTCGGCAGCCGCCCGCTCCATCGTGTCGATGCGCCGCTGCAGCCGGGAGAGCCTGTCCTGCTGGTACGCGAACAGCGCCAGCAGGAAGAAGAACAGAACGAATTCCATGGTGGCCGCGCCTCCGTTCAGAACTTCATGGGGTCCATGATCGCGTCCAGGTTCAGGTGGTCGCAGAACTCGAGGAAGTCGTCGCGCAGCGCGGCGATGTGCATGTTCGACGGTACGCCGATGGTCACCTGCGCCGAGAACATCTCCGCGCCGGTCTGCATGGCCCGGTAGCGGGTGCTCTGCAGGTTCTCGATGGTGATGCCCTGGCGGTCGAAGAAGTCGGCCAGCTGGAACAGGATGCCCGGCTTGTCCGCGGCCACCACCTCGACGATGTACGGCAGCAGGTTGGACTGGATCTGCTTGGCCGCGGTGCGGTACCAGTTGAGCTTGAGGCCTTCCTCGCGCTCCAGGCGGCCGAGCATCGCCTCCAGCTTGGCGACCGCGTCCCAGGAGCCGACCGCCAGCGCGGTCATGGACACGTCGCGTCCCACCGTGGCCAGCCGCGCGTCCACCAGATTGCAGCCGCTGTCGGCGATGCGGCGCGTCACCGCGAGCAGCGGCGACTCCGGATGCGTCGTGTAGGCGTTGATCAGGAGATGGTTTTCGTTCGGCGAAGGCCGGGGCTTGTTGTCGGTCAAGGAGGCTTCCGGCATTGCGAGAGGCTGAATGGCGCCGGCCGGTCGGCCGCGCCGCCGGGTGCAGCATACTTGCCCGTGCTTTCGGGCCGCAAGTATGATCGGCCGTCCCCACGTGGCGGTCGCGCCGTGCGCGATCCGCAGGAAAATCAAGAGCGTCCGCCTTGCATCCGTCCGGCCTGATCACCGCGCTCGCCACCCCGTTCGACGAGGCCGGCGCCCTCGACCTCGACGCCTGGCGCCGGCTGCTGGAGTGGCAGCTGGCGGCGGGCGTGGACGGCGTCGTGGTCGCCGGTTCGACGGGCGAGGCGTCGATGCTGGATGAAGGCGAGTACGACGCGCTGCTGCGCGCGGCCGTCGCGGCCGTGGCCGGTCGCGTGCCGGTGCTGGCCGGCACCGGGCTGTCCGGCACCGCGCGGACGATCGCGCTCACCCGCCGCGCCGCGGCCGCCGGCGCCGACGCCGCGCTGGTGGTGACGCCGCCCTACGTGCGGCCGACCCAGGAAGGCCTGCTGGCGCATTACCGCGCCGTGGCCGAGCAGGGCGGGCTGCCGGTGGTGCTCTACAACGTGCCGGTGCGCACCGGCGTGGACCTGCTGCCGGAGACGGTGGCCGCGCTGGCCGCGCACGAGCGCATCGTCGGCATCAAGGAGGCGAACGTCGCCACCGGGCGCATCGCCGCGCTGCTGCCGCTGCGCGGGCCGGGCTTCAGCGTGCTCGGCGGCGACGACGCCACCGCGGCGCGCGCGCTGCTGGCCGGCGCCGACGGCCTGGTTTCGGTCGGTTCCAACGCGGCGCCGGCGGCCTACCGCCGCCTGTGCGAGCTGGCGCGTCGCAGCGAGGCCACCGCCACCGCCGACTGGGACGCGCGCCTGGCCCCGCTGCACGCGTTCTGCGGCGTGGAGCCCAACCCGGTGCCTGCCAAGGCGCTGCTGCAGGGGCTCGGTTACGGTCGCGGGGTGCGCCTGCCGCTGCTGCCGCTCTCCTCCCGCCACCATCCCGAGGCCGAGCGCATGGTCGCGCTGGCGCGGGAACTCGAAAACCTCTGCGGCCGCACCCCGCTTGCGGCCTGATCCACCGCCCACCGTCTACCGGAGATTGCCGATGTCCGTGTCTTCCCGCGTCGCCCGCGCTTCCGCGGCCATGCTCCTGGCCATCACCGTGGTCGCGTTGCTGGGGGGCTGCTCCTGGTTCCGCAAGGGCGCCCGCGGCGACTACGCCCTCAGCGAGGAGCAGCGCCCGCTCGAGGTGCCGCCGGACCTGACCCTGCCGGATACCTCCGGCGCGATGGCGCTGCCGCCGGCCACCGGCGCGCGCCCGGCGGGCGCGCCGCCCGCGCCGTCGGCCAGCGGCTTCACCACCCGCGGCAGCCGCGACGAGGTGTTCGCCCGCGTGGGCACGGCGCTGGAGGGCATCGAGGGCGTCACCATCGCCAGCCGCGCGCAGCTGCTGGGCAGCTACGACGTCTCCTACCAGGGCAGCAACTTCCTGGTGCGCGTGACCGCGGTGGAAGGCGGCGCCTACGTCTCGGCCGTGGACCCGCGCGGCCTGCCGGCCACCGGCGAGGCGGCGGTGAAGCTGGTGGCGGCGCTGCAGGCGGCGCTGGCCGGCAACTGACCGCACCCGCGGACCCGGAACGCAAGAAGGCGCCCGCGAGGGCGCCTTCTTCGTTCTTGCGTGGCGACACGGCGCCTGGTGCGGCGCCGGAGCCGGCTCAGCGCTCCAGCAACGCCAGCTTGCCCGGCTTGCCGTCCCACTCGGCCGCTTCCGGCGCCGGCTCCTTGCGCACGGTGATCACCGGCCACGCCTTGGACAGCTCGGCGTTGAGCGCGACGAAGGCCTCCTGGCCGGCGGGCACGTCGTCCTCCGGGTAGATCGCGTTGGCGGGGCACTCGGGCTCGCACAGGGTGCAGTCGATGCACTCGTCCGGATCGATCACCAGGAAGTTCGGGCCTTCGTGGAAACAGTCGACCGGGCACACCTCCACGCAGTCGGTGTACTTGCACTTGATGCAGTTCTCGGTGACGACGAAGGGCATGGACGGGACCGCTGGCGCCTGTGGACGGCGCGCCATTCTAATCCAGTGCCCGCGCCGCGTCCCGCCCCGCGCGCCTCAGGCCAGCCCGCGCACGCGCGCCAGGCGATGCAGGCCCGCCGCCGCGAGCTGCTCGCGGTGCCGGTGCACGGCCACGCCGGCCGCGCCCAGCGCGTGGGCGTAGCGTTCGAGCAGCGCGTCGCTGCCGAGCAGGTGCACCGGGCCACCGGGCCAGGCCGCCAGCGCGGCGCGCAGCTCGTGTCCGACCAGCAGCCCCGACAGGTAGGACGGCAGCGCCGGCGCGGGGAAGCGGCCGAACAGCGCCGCTGTGCGCACGCCGAACAGGTCGTGCAGCAGGCCGCCGGCGGCGCCTTCGTCGCGCAGGCCCGCGTCGAAGGCGGCGACGTCGAAGTGCGGCTCGTCCGCGGGCATGGTCTGGCCGAGGATGCTGTGCCGGCGCAGCAGGCCGTACAGCTCGCCGGTCATGGCGGTGGAGATGCGGACCACGGCGCCGTCGCGCACGCGCACCCACTTGCTGTGCGTGCCGGGCAGGCAGATGCGGTGTTCGCCGTCGCCCAGCGCGTCCAGCAGCCCGGCGATCTGGGTTTCCTCGCCGCGCATCACGTCGGCGGCCGGCTGGGTCCGGTCGGCCATGCCGGGCACGCACCACAGCTCGCGCCAGGCCAGCCCCCCGGGCAGCGACGGCGGGGAGAGCCGTTGCATGCCCGCGGCCAGCGTGTCCAGCCCGGCGGGGCAGTCCACGTAAGGCACCTCGACCCAGCCGCCGCGCGCGCCGACCATGCCGCACAGCACCACCAGCGGGTCGTCCCAGCCCTCCAGCAGGCCGGCGAGGATCTCGCCGAAGCGCCCGCCGCAACCCAGCGCGCCGTCGCCGCTGCGGCGCAGCGCGGCGATGCCGCCTTCCGCGTCGAGGCGGTAGGCGCGCAGGCTGCTGCCGCCCCAGTCGACGGCGATCACGGCAGCACCACCCGGCTTTCCGGCAGGCCCAGGCGCCGCCCCAGCGGCACCGCGTAGAGCCCGCCGGAGCCCGGCGCGTCGCGCAGCGCAGCCGCGTCCAGCCCCAGCGGCGAGGTGATGACGTACAGCACGTCCAGGTCCGGGCCGCCGATCGCGCAGCACGACGGCTGCGGCACGGGCACCGCGACCCGGCACGCGACGCTGCCGTCCGGGCGGTAGCGAACCACCTGCGACGCGCCCCACTGCGCGTTCCAAAGGCCGCCCTCGGCGTCGACGGTGGAGCCGTCCGGTTCGGCGCCGCGGCGGTCCATGCGCGCGAACAGCCGCGGCGTGCCGGTCCGGGCCGCATCCGGGTCGTAGTCGCAGCACAGGATTTCCGGCACCGTCGAGTCGCAGTAGTAGAGGGTGCGCCCGTCGTGCGAGAAGCAGATGGAATTGGGGATGGCCGCGCCCGGCAGAGGCAGGCGTCGCAGGCCATGCGCGGCGGAGAACTGGTAGAACGCGCCGGTCCGTGCGCGGTCCGGGTGTTCGTTCATCGTGCCGAACACGAAGTTGCCGTGGCGGTCGGCGCGGCCGTCGTTGCTGCGCGTGTGCGGCACGTAGGGCTCGACGTCGGCCAGGTGGCGCAGCGGCAGGTCGCCGCCGCGCAGGGCCGCGTCCAGGTCGGCGCGGTGCAGCGACTTGGCCAGCGCCAGCAGCAGCGCGCCGTCGGCCGCCAGGCCGATGCAGCCCGGCCGGTCCGGCAGCGGCCAGGACAGGGTGCGGCCATCGGCCGGCGCGTGCAGCCACAGCCGCGCGCCCTGGATGTCCACCCACAGCAGCAGCCCGCGGCGCTCGCACCACAGCACGCCTTCGCCGTGCGCGCAGCGCGAATCGACCGCCAGGCGCGCGGCCGCTTCCACGGCGGCGGCTACCATTCGGCCACGCTGCCGTCGG
Source organism: Pseudoxanthomonas sp. (assembly GCA_035687185.1). Classification (GTDB taxonomy): domain Bacteria; phylum Pseudomonadota; class Gammaproteobacteria; order Xanthomonadales; family Xanthomonadaceae; genus Pseudoxanthomonas. The sequence continues at coordinate 13,453 of DASRYN010000215.1, forward strand.
CGTGGCGCCAGACGGGGTTGCGCCAGTCGGGCGGCGACCGGTGGGCGGCCTGCAGGCGGGCCTCGTCGATCTCCACGCCCAGGCCGGGGCGCGGCAGGGCGCGGATGTCGCCGGCCTCGCAGGCGAAGTCCTCGGGGTTGAGCACGTAGTCGAGCAGGTCGGCGCCCTGGTTGTAGTGGATGCCGATACTCTGCTCCTGCAGCACCGCGTTGTGCGAGACGAAGTCGACCTGCAGGCAGGCGGCCAGCGCCACCGGGCCCAGCGGGCAGTGCGGCGCCAGGGCCACGTCGTGGGCCTCGGCCATCGCCGCGATCCGCACGCACTCGGTGATGCCGCCGGCGTGGGAGAGGTCCGGCTGCAGGATCGACAGCCCGCCGGCGGCGAGCACGCGCTTGAACTCGGCGCGCGAATACATGCGCTCGCCCGCGGCCAGCGGGATCGAGGTGGACGCGGCCAGGCGCGGATACCACTCGGCCTGCTCCGGCAGCACCGGTTCCTCGACGAACAGCGGGCGGAACGGCTCCAGCTCGCGCAGCAGCGCGCGCGCCATCGGCGCGCCGACGCGGCCGTGGAAGTCCACGCCGAAGTCCACCGCGTCGCCGAAGGCCTCGCGCACGGCGGCGACCTTGGCCACCGCCGCGTCCACCGCGCGCGGGCTGTCGACCAGGCGCATCTCCTCGGTGCCGTTGAACTTGAAGGTGTCGAAGCCCAGCGCCTGGAAGCGGCGGATCTGCTCCACCAGCTCGGCCGGGCGGTCGCCGCCGACCCAGCGGTAGGTCTTCATCCGCTCGCGCACCAGGCCGCCGAGCAACTGGTACACCGGCACGCCCAATGCCTTGCCCTTGATGTCCCACAGCGCCTGGTCGATGCCGGCGATGGCGCTCATCAGGATCGGCCCGCCGCGGTAGAAGCCGCCGCGGTAGAGCGTCTGCCACAGGTCGTTGATGCGCGCCGGGTCGCGGCCGACCAGGTATTCGCCCAGTTCGTGCACCGCGGCCTCCACCGTGCGCGCGCGGCCCTCAATGACCGGTTCGCCCCAGCCGGCGATGCCCGAGTCGGTTTCGACCTTGAGGAACAGCCAGCGCGGCGCGGCGTGGTAGGTGACGAGTCGGGTGATCTTCATGGACGGTGGGAGGCGAGGGCCAGGCGGAACTCGCGCGCGTTCCCGCGGGTGCGCTGCGGGGCCTGGCCCGGTCGGTAAAGTTCGCCGCCGATCCCGGCGCCGCTGCTGCCGCAGGAGAGGAATTCGGGCAGCGTGGCCGGTGTTACCCCACCGACGACGAAAAGGGGCACGTCGGGCAGCACCGCGCGCAGCGCGCGCACGTGGCCCGGACCGTAGGTGGAAGCGGGGAAGAGCTTGAGCATCTGCGCGCCGGCGTCGAGCGCGGCGAAGGCCTCGCTGGCGGTGGCGAAGCCGGCGACCACCTGCATGCCGGCGGCCACGGCGTGGCGGATCAGCGCCGGGTCGGTGTGCGGAGTGACGATGAAGCGCGCGCCGGCGTCGGCCAGCACGTCCACCTCCGCGGGCCGCAGCACCGTGCCGCCGCCGATCCAGGCGCGCGCGCCGAACCCGTTCACCGCCAGCCCGATGCTCTCGCGCCAGTCCGGCGAGTTGAGCGGGATCTCGATGGCGTCGTAGCCCTCGGCCACCAGCTCGCCCACGTGCGCCAGCGCCTCGTCGGGCGTGACGCCGCGCAGGATGGCGATCAGCGGCAGGCGGAAGGGGAGGTTCCGCGTGGAGGGGGCAGGGGCTTCAGCCATGGCGGGCCCGCGGGTGGACGCCGTCGGCGGGGAGACCGGCGGCGTGCGCGTCGTGCGCCGGCCACGCGGCGGCGGCCGCGGCGGCGGTGGGTGCGTCGGGGCGCGCGCGCCTGCGCGGCCATCGCTTGCTCGATCGGCTCAAGGTTCTCCTCCCCGGCGGCTGGCGCCCGCACCGCCGCGCATCGGAACGGCTCGCGGAAGGATCCGGGCCGGCGCCGCGGGCTAGTGTGCATCGGGCGGGGCTAGCCTCGCGCGGGATGAGTTATGTTGGGAAATGAAATTTTGGCTGTAAGCTATTCCCGGCAAGCATAGGGTGACGCCATGGACAGAAACACGAACGCGCACTGGTCCAATCCGGCGCGGTTGAAGACCCGCCATCTCATGCTGCTCCTGCACCTGGACGAGCAGGGCTCGGTGCTGCGCGCGGCCGAGGCGGCGCGCATGACCCAGCCGGCCGCGTCCAAGCTGCTGGCCGAGATGGAGGCGCTGCTGGGCGTGCCGCTGTTCGAGCGCCACGCGCGCGGCGTGCAGCCCACCTGGTACGGCCAGGTGCTGATCCGCCGCGCCCGCAGCGCGCTGCTGGAGATCGGGCGCGCGCAGGAGGAAATCGCCGCGCTCCGCGACGGGCGCATGGGCCAGGCCTCGATCGGCACGGTGGTCAATCCGGGCACGAACCTGGTGCCGCAGGCGGTGGCGGAGGTGAAGCGCGCGCATCCGGACATCCTCGTGCGGGTGGAGATGGACTACAGCCGGCCGCTGGTGGCGCGGCTGCTCGACGGCCAACTGGACCTGGTGATCGGCCGCATCATGGACCCGGACGGCGGGATCGAGCTGGAGTTCGAGCCGCTGGCCGACGAGCCGCATTCGGTCATCGTGCGCGGCGACCATCCGCTGGCCGGCCGCGGCAGGCTGCGCCACGCCGACCTGGCGCCCTACGGCTGGATACTGCCGCCACCGGACAGCGTGCTGCGCACGCGCCTGGAGAGCATGTTCCTCGAACGCGGGCTGCAGGGGCCGCGCAACGTGGTGGAGACGTCCTCGCTGCCGGTCACCATCAACCTGCTGCGCGTCAGCGATCTGCTGACCGCGCTGCCGGTGGAGGCGGTGGCCCCGTACGTGCAGGCGCGGCAGCTGGCGGTGCTGCCGCTGGAACTGGGCGTGGGCATGGAATCGTTCGGCATCATCCGCCGCCGCGGCCACCTGCTATCCCCCGCGGCGCAGCGGGTGCTGGAGGCGCTGCGGGCGGTCGCGGGGCGGATCTACGGGCGCGCTGCGCGCCGCTGAAAAAGGTTGCCCATAAGACTTTCGGTCAACATCTTCGCGGCGTATTGACAGCGTTAGACAGCCCGCCTAAGTTTGCGCAACGGTCCTGCACGACAGCGCCGTTTTAAAAACAACTGAAACCAATCGCTCGATCACTGCCCTGGGGAGGGGAGCGTGATGTCGAAGTACACGTCTCGTGTGCGCCATGCGGATGCTGGCGCCCGTTCTCGCAATTCCGTTCGTTCCGCGCTCGCGCTGGGTATCGCGGTGGCCCTGGCCTCCGGCGCTCTGCACGCCCAGGAGGCCGCGTCCGGCCAGGGCAACGAAGCCGTCGAGCTCGACGCCGTCGTGGTCAAGGGCCTGCGCGGCAGCCTCATGCGCGCCCAGGACATCAAGCAGGACGCCGAGCAGATCATCGACTCGGTCACCGCCGAGGACATCGGCGCGCTGCCCGACCGCAGCGTCACCGAGACGCTCAAGCGCATCAGTGGCGTGACCGTCACCGGCTTTGCAGCGCGCGACGATACCGACCACTTCTCCGCCGAAGGCAGCGGCGTGATGATCCGCGGCCTGACCTTCGTGCGCGGCGAGCTGAACGGGCGCGACGTGTTCACCGCCAACGGCGGCCGCGGCATCAGCTTCGAGGAAGTGCCGGCGGAGCTGATGGCGGGCGTGGACGTGTACAAGAACCCCTCGGCCGAGATCATCGAGGGCGGCCTGGGCGGCACCGTCAACCTGCGCACCCGCAAGCCGTTCGACGAGCCGGGCCGCAAGATCGCCGGCAGCATCGACTACAACCGCGGCGACAAGGCGAAGGAAGGCAAGCCGTCGGCCTCGTTCCTGTTCAGCGACCGCTGGGATACCGGCATCGGCGAGATGGGCTTCCTGGCCAACGTCTCGTACTCCGAGCTGGCCACCCAGTCCGACGGCATCCAGATCCAGCCGTATTCCCGTCGCGGCCGCACGCCGGCCGAGCAGCCCGAAGGCCTGCCCAACGGGGAGGGCTGGGTCTACGACTGGGAGCAGGAGGCCTGGGTGTCCTCTGACAGCCAGCGCGACCTGCTGCTGGAAGGCACCGATTTCGACCACGTGTTCATCCCCGGCGGCGTCAACTGGCGGCGCACCGACTTCGACCGCAAGCGCCAGGGCGGCGCGTTCGCGTTCCAGTGGCGTCCGAACGAGGACACCGAGATCACCACCCAGGTCATCACGTCCAAGTACGACATGACCTGGCGCGAGCACTTCATGGAGTACGCAGGCGCCGGCGAGGCCAACGACACTTCCAACTGGACCGGGGACCCGAACCACTACGGCAACGCCTACGACGGCGGCGACGGCCTGGCGGACCGCACGAACCGGATCATCCCGATGCCGGGCACCCGGTTCACCTACGACTCGCGCGGCCGCTTCCTGAAGGGCGCGATTCGCCTGGGCGGCTGGCGCGGCCAGCCGGGCGACGCCTCCAACGGCATGTACCAGGGCCCGGGCATCCAGTTCGCCGTCGGCAACCGCCACAACGTCCAGAGCTCGCAGACCACCGACTGGTCGACCAGCTTCCGCCACTACATGACCGACAACCTGGTCATGCGCGGCGACTTCCAGTACGTCAAGGCCGAGAGCGACCAGGTGGACTTCTCGGTCCACACCTCGACCCTGCTGGAAGGCGTGAACCTGGACCTCACCGGCAAGTATCCGTCGGTGACCCTGGACGATCCGAACTACCCGCTGGAGCAGCAGAACTACTTCTGGCGCTCGGCCATGGACCACCTGGCCGACAACGAAGGCCGCGAGCGCGCCGCCCGCCTGGACTTCGAGTACAGCTTCAACGACAGCGAATGGTGGCGCATGGCCCGCTTCGGCGTGCGACTGGCGGACCGCGACTACACGAGTTTCTCGACGACCTACAACTGGCGGGTAATCAGCGACGACTGGAACCGGATCACCGGCAACCCCGACCCGACCCGCCCGCCGGTGGCCTGGGTGGACCAGTACTACTCCGACCGGGCGCAGCTGTACACGCTGAAGGACTTCTTCCGCGGCAAGGCCAACGTCCCGACGCAGTTCTGGGCGGCCCAGGACAGCTTCGTCGACATCGCCCAGGTCAGGGACACGCTGGCGACGATCCCGGACGCGCAGTGGGAGCCGATCACCTACTCCCCCGACGCGGTCAACAAGCAGGAGGAGCGTACCCAGTCGGCCTACGGCGTCCTCTACTTCGAGAACGAGGACCGGTTCGGCACGCCGGTCGACGGCAACCTGGGCGTGCGCGTGGTCAAGACCAGCGTCAGCAGCTACGGCGGCGGCCTGATGCCCGACATGACCGGTTCCTACATCGAACAGGTGGACCCGGCGGTGCGCGATGCGTTCTACGGCCAGTCGTTCGAGAGCGAGCACAACACCACCTACACCGACGTGCTGCCCAGCCTGAACTTGCGCGTGCGCTTCGAACACGGCCTGCAGTGGCGCTTCGCCGCCTCGAAGGCCATCGCGCGCCCCGAGTTCCGCCTCATGCAGAACTGGATCACGCTGTCGGCCAGCGCGGCCGGCTGCGCCAACGCCATGCGCGACGGCCTGCGCGACGAGACCGACCTGTGCTCCTTCGATGACCTGAGCTACAGCGGCAGCGGCGGCAACCCCGGCCTCAAGCCGATGCGCGCCAACCAGTTCGACACCGCGCTGGAGTGGTACTTCGGCCCGGGCAACAGCGCGTACATCACGCTGTTCCGCAAGGACGTGAAGGACTACTTCGCGTCCGGCCTGAGCACGGAGACCATCGACGGCCGCGAGTACCTGATGACCCGCACCCGCAACCTCGACGAGGGCAAGATCCGCGGCTTCGAGGTGGGTTACTCGCAGTTCTTCAACTTCCTGCCGGGCCTGGGCGTGCAGGCGAACTACACCTTCGTGGACAGCTCCGGCGGCACCAACGTGGACGTGGGCATCCCCGACCCGGACGCCGTGCCGGAGGTGCCGGTGGACATCCCGCTGGAAGGCCTGTCGCGTCGCAGCTACAACGTGACCGGCATCTTCGAGCGCGGCCCGGTGTCCTTCCGCCTGGCCTACAACTGGCGTTCGCGCTACGTGCTGACCTCCAGCGACGTGATGCCCGCCATGCGCCAGCCGGTGTGGAACGACGACTACGGCCAGCTGGACGGCTCGTTCTTCTACAACGTGAACGAGAACATCCAGATCGGCCTCCAGGCCAACAACCTCACCAACAGCATCACCAAGCTGCTGATGGGGCCGCGCGGGTACCGCCGCGACGGCTTCGTGGACGAGACGCTGTACAACCGCGCCTGGTTCGAGAACGACCGCCGCTACTCGCTGGTGCTGCGCGCCAGCTGGTAACGGCCGCGGCAGGCGATCCGGGCACGGCCCGCGCGGGCAACCGCGCGGGCCGTTTCCGTTGGCGCGAAGTATTCCTCCAAAACATAGCTCAATCGAAATAATTCATTGGTATGGAATGGTCGCTGCTGACATGCTCCGGGCATCACTCCGCGGGGGCGGCAGCCGGCCGCGGGGCGAGAGGATCCGGCCGCGAGGGAGGCCGGGCCGACCACAACTCGACCGGAACGGATGGCCTCCGTTCCCGCTTGAACCGCACGTCCTGGGAGGGAACGCAATGTCCAAGCACCACCAACGCCGCCCGCGTGGCCGGGCGTCCGTGCAAGCTGCCCGTGCATCCGGCTTCCGTCGCAGCGCCCTGGCGTTGAGCGTGGCCCTGCTGCTGTCCGCGCAGGCCCATGCGCAGCAGGCCGGGCAGGACGCCGACCCGCTGACCGAGCTGGACACGGTCCAGGTCACCGGCGCCCGCGGCAGCCTGACCAAGGCGCAGATCATCAAGGAAACCACCGACCAGATCGTCGACTCGATCGTGGCCGAGGACATCGGCAAGCTGCCGGACAACAACGTCGCCGAGGCGCTGCAGCGCATCACCGGCGTGCAGATCACCCGCAACAAGGGCGAGGGCAGCAGCATCATGGTGCGCGGCCTGACCCAGGTGCGCAGCGAGCTCAACGGCCGCGACATCTTCACCGCCAACAGCGGTCGCGCGCTGAGCTGGGAAGACGTGCCGGCGGAGCTGCTGGGCGGCGTGGACGTGTACAAGAACCCGAACGCCGAGCTGATCGAGGGCGGCCTGGGCGGCCTGGTGAACCTGCGCACGCGCATGCCGTTCGACCAGGAAGGCATGCGCCTGTCCGGCAGCTTCACCGTCAACCAGTGGGACCTGCGCGACTCGACCCAGCCGTCGGCCTCGTTCCTGTTCTCCAACCGCTTCCAGACCGGCGCCGGCGAGTTCGGCATCCTGCTCAACGTCGCCCACCAGGAAGGCCAGTACCGCGAGGACCGGATCAACTTCGGCTCCTACCTGGCCTACGACGACGTGCCCGGCTACGAGGGCCGGGAAGTCGTCATCCCCAGCGAGATCGGCATGTACAGCCACTTCGGCGACCGCGAGCGCGACGGCCAGTACGTGGCCCTGCAGTGGAAGCCGAACGACGACCTGGAGCTGTACGCCCAGGCGCTGCGCTCGGACTACAAGTTCCGCAACCGCGAGTACAGCGTCCGCACCGGCAACCTGAACAACAACGCCGACGACATGGTCAACTGGAGCGGCAACGGCTGGGGCTTCGTGTCGCCGGACATCCCCGGCTACGAGGGCTTCACCGACCCGTTCGGCTTCGACGCCAACGGCGAGTTCCAGTACGGCACCTTCAACAACGCCCTGGTCACCACCACCGCGCGCATGGACTGGCGCAACTCGGTCACCAGCGACTACAGCTTCGGCGCCAAGTGGCAGGCCAGCGACCGCCTGCACCTGTCCACCGACTTCCAGTACATCGACGCCACCACCGAGGGCGTGAACTACTGGGTCGACCTGCTCGCAGGCCAGGTGGACGCCGACGACTGGCGCGGCTGGGCGGGCCTGTACGGGGTGCCGCCGCTGCGGGTGGACACCACCGGCCGGTACCCGTCGGTCACCGTCTACGACCAGGCCACCGGCCAGCCGATGCCCGGCTACATGAGCGACATCGGCAACTACGGCGGCTGGTACTCGCACCTGGACAAGCGCGACGACAACGACGCCGACCAGTTCTCCTGGCGCGCCGACCTGCGCTGGGACTTCCTGGAAAGCGACTTCCTGCGCGACCTGCGCGTGGGCGTCCGCTACACCGACCGCGAGGCGACCACCCGCAGCTCCGGCTGGAACTGGCAGAAGATCGCCCCGGCCGGCGACCCCAACGGCGCCTGGTCCTCGTTCCGCCCGGCGCCGTTCTCCGACTACCCGGACGCCTGCTACCGGCTGTTCCCGTTCAGCGACCACTTCCGCGGCGCCAGCGGCCTGCCCACCGGCTACGTGGCCTGCGACGAGATGGTGGCCGACTACGAGAACACCGTGCGCATGTTCGGCCACGACCCGATCCCGTACAACGACGTCACCGACATCCGGCAGTACACCGAGAAGACCTACGCGGCCTACGCCATGCTGCGCTTCGGCAGCGACACCGCGCGCTTCCCGTGGGACGCCAACGCCGGCGTGCGCGTGGTCCGCACCGAGACCACGGTCAACGGCTACGAGCTGGTGCCGGACTCGGCCACCGGCGAGGTGTCCGAGGTCGGGGTGGAGCACGCCTACACCGACGTGCTGCCGAGCCTGAACTTCCGCATGTTCCTCGCGCCGCAGCTGCAGTGGCGCGTGGCCGCGTCGCGGGCGATGTCGCGGCCGAACTTCGACCTGCTCGACCCGTACGTCTACCTCAACAACACCTTCTTCGACTTCAACACCGGCGGCGTGTCCTACGCCAGCCGCGGCAACCCGTACCTGGAACCGATGTACGCCAACCAGTTCGACACCTCGCTGGAGTGGTACTTCGGCCAGGGCTCGATGCTGTACGGCACGCTGTTCTACAAGAAGGTCGAGGGCTTCTATTACTACGACACGGCCACCGCCAACTACTACGACGGAGCCTTCACCGTGCCGCTGGAGGGCGGCAATGCCGGCGAGACCCGGCCGTGCGTGGGCCAGGAGTGCGTGCGCCCGTTCCAGCTGCAGACCCGCTCCAACGGCGAGGACGGCAAGATCAAGGGCGCGGAGGTCGGCTTCCGCCAGTTCTTCACCTTCCTGCCCGGCCCGTTCGACGGCCTCGGCCTGGAGGCGAACTACACCTACGTGGACAGCAGCGCGCCCTCGCCGGACGCCACCACCACCGACGGCATCGAGATCGCCTACCTGCCGCTGGAGGGCCTGTCCAAGCACAGCTACAACGTGGTGCTGATGTACGAGAAGTCGCGGGTGGCGTTCCGCGCGGCCTACAACTGGCGCGACACCTGGCTGGTCACGACCCGTCCGCCCAACGCCGGCCACGTGCCGCAGTACCACGACGAGACCGGCCAGCTGGACGCGTCGCTGCGCTTCAACCTCAACGACGTGTGGTCGATCACCCTGGACGGCACCAACCTGCTGGACGAGACGCGCTTCGACTACTACGGCAACGAGAGCCGGCCCAACGGCTGGTACATCAACGACCGCCGCTACGGGCTGTCGATCCGCGCCAACCTCGACCTGTGAGGAAGCGGGCGGCCACGGCCGCCCTCGCGGCCCCGTCCCGGCCTGACGCCGGGGCGGGGCGGTCTCCCGGCGGCCCCGGCCCTTCGCCCCGGTCCGCCGGAACCCCGGCCTCCACGGCCGCGAACTGGGGAGCGTTCCATTGAGCAGCATCCGAACCGGCGCGCACGGCCTCCGCGCGCTTTTCCTGGCGGCCACCGCGTTCGCCGCCTGCGCCCATGCCGCCGGCAGCGAGGCCTACCGCTGGCGCAACGTCGCCATCGGCGGCGGCGGCTTCGTCACCGGCATCGAGTTC
>DASRYN010000216.1:0-5928 GCA_035687185.1 Pseudoxanthomonas sp.
ACCACAGGGCAGCCACGTGCGCGGCCAGCGCCGCCCCGCCCCGGGCCAGCGCCGGCTTGAGGTCGTGGCCCTCGCCCGCGAACAGGCAGGTGTAGAGCCGGCCGTCCGACGAGACCCGCGCGCGGTGGCAGTCGCCGCAGAACGGGGCGCTGACCGAACTGACGAAGCCCACCTCGCCGGCGCCATCCGCGTAGGCATAGCGTTCGGCCACCTCGCCGCGATAGTGCGCCTGCAGGGGCACCAGGGGCCAGCGTGCGGCGATGCGGTCGCGCAGCTCGGCCGAGCGCACCACCTGCTCCGGTCGCCAGCCGTTGCAGGTGCCCACGTCCATGTACTCGATGAAGCGGACCACGTGGCCGCTGCCGCGGAAGCGCTCCAGCAGCGGCAGCACCTGGTCTTCGTTGACGCCGCGCTGGACCACGCAGTTGATCTTCAGCGGCGGGAAGCCGGCGGCCTCGGCCGCGGCGATGCCATCCAGCACCTGCGCCACCTCGCCGCGCCCGCCGGACATGGCGCGGAACGCCTGCGGCTCCAGCGCATCCAGGCTCACCGTGAGCCGGTGCAGCCCGGCCTGGCGCAGCGCGCGCGCCTGCCCGGCCAGCAGCGCGCCGTTGGTGGTCAGGGCCAGGTCCTCCACGCCGGGAATGGCGGCCAGGCGCGCGACCAGCTCCGGGAGGCGCTTGCGCAGCAGCGGCTCGCCGCCGGTCAGGCGCAGCTTGCGCACGCCGACGGCGACGAACGCCCGGGCCAGGATCTCGATCTGGTCGAAGGACAGCCGCCCGGCCGCATCCATGCCGTGGTCGTCGGGGATGCGGTCGGCCGGCATGCAGTAGCCGCAGCGGAAGTTGCAGGCGTCGATGACCGACAGGCGCAGGTCCTGCAGCGGCCTGCCGAGCAGGTCGCGCGGGACGCCGCTGCCGGGCCCGCCGTTCATGGCAGCGCCGACATCGCCGTGGGCCGCGCCAGCGGCCAGGCCTCGCCCGGCCGGGCCACCGCGTAACCGCGCGCCGCCAGTTCCGCCGCCTCGGCGGCGCCGGCGTAGTGGTACAGCAGCATGCGCTGGCGCAGCGCGGGCGGATACTCGCGTTCCAGGTCGTCCACCCCGGTGTGCGAGGGGTTGCCGTGCAGGGCGCAGTCGTGGGCCACCAGCTCGCCGGCATCGGCGTGGCGCGCCAGCATTTCCGGGATCGGCCGGGTGTCGCCGCTCCAGACCACGCTGCCGCGCAGGCGCAGGCCGAAGGCGGTGTCCGGCCAGTGATGGCGCACCGGGAACACCTCCAGGCGCAGGCCCTCGTGCCAGAACGCCTCGCCTACCGGCACCAGCTGGAACGCGTCCCAGAAGTTGGCTCCGCCCTCGGCCAGCACGTTGGGATAGTCAGCCACGCGCCGGTGCAGCAGCGGCACCACCGGCGCCGGCACGTACAGGCGCACGCGGCCGCGGCGCGCGGGGTCGAAATAGGTGGACACGAACAGGCGTTCGAACCCGGCCACGTGGTCCAGGTGCACGTGGGTGACGAACACCGCATCCGGCGCGTGGCCGTAGCGCGCCTCGAAGGCGGTCAGCCCCTCGGCGCCGCAGTCGATGGTCAGCCAGGGCGCGCCGTCGCGTTCGATGCTGGCCATGGCCGAGCCCAGCTCCACGGCCGAGGCATTGCCGACCCCGTGCAGCCGCAGCGCCCAGTCGGCCATCTCAGCAGCCCCGCTTCCAGGCCAGCTCGTAGGCGCGGCGCAGGCGCGCGAAGTCGCGGTCGACCTCCTCGCGCCGGCGCTCGCCGCGCAGCTTGAGCAGCGAGCGGTGCAGCCGCCGCAGGTTGGCCTCGCGCCAGCCGGTGGCGGGGATGCGCATGCGCCCGCGGTCGAAGTCGATCAGCCAGCCGCGGCCGTTGCCGTCGAACAGCAGGTTGTGCGCGTTGAGGTCGGCGTGGTCCAGCCCCTCGCGGTGGAAGCGCGCGATCAGGCGGCCGGCCTCCTCCCACGGCGCGCCGCTGCCGGCCACCAGGGCCCGGTCGGCCAGCGAGCGCACGCCTTCCAGCCGCTCCAGCAGGATGGCGGCGCGGTAGCGCATGCCGTGGCGCACGTAGCTGGCCGCCAGCGGGCGCGGCACCGGCAGCCCGCGGTCCAGCAGCTCGCGCATGAGGCGGAACTCGGCGAAGCTGCGCGTGCGCGCCGCGCCGCGCCAGAGGTAGCGGTCGCGGCTCAGGCGCGCGGCCAGGCCGCCGCGCAGGTAGTGGCGCAGCACGCAGGCGCCGAAGGGCGCGTCCACGAACCAAGCGCCGCCGCGGCCGCCCGAGGACACCGGCCGCGCTCGCTCGCCCCAGGCCGCGGGCGAAAACAGCTCCGCGCCGGCTTGCCGCAGCCGCTGGCGGTCGAACAGAATGGCCCCGTAACCGCTGTCGGCGCGGTACGGCATCAAGGCTTCGTTGGCGTCGAACGCGACCATCCGCGTGAGTCTAACAACACCCCGAGACCGATGCCCCCCTCGATCTGCCTGCTGCGCCTGTCCGCCCTCGGCGACGTGACCCACGTGGTGCCGCTGGTGCGCACGCTGCAACGGGCCTGGCCGGGCGCCCCGCTGCACTGGGTGATCGACAGGGCCGGCCACCGGCTGCTGGAAGGCCTGGACGGCGTGGCCTTCCACGTCTACGACAAGGCCAGCGGCCTGGCGGGGATGCGCGCGCTGCGGCACGGGCTGGCGCGGCACCTGGGCGCCGCACGCCGCTTCGACGTGCTGTTGCAATTGCAGGTGTCGCTGCGCGCCAACCTGGTGTCGGCGTTCATCCCTGCCTCGCGCCGGATCGGCTACGACCGCTCGCGCTCCAGGGACCTGCACGGCCTGTTCGTCAACGAGCGCATTCCCGACCGCCCCGGCATCCACGTGCTGGACGCCATCGGCAGCTTCTGCGAGCCGCTCGGCCTGCGCCAGGAACAGGTGAGATGGGACCTGCCGGTGCCGGACGCGGCCCGGGAGTGGGCCCGCGCGCAATGGCCCGACGACGGCACCCCGGCGCTGCTGGTCTCGCCCTGCTCCAGCCATGCGCGGCGCAACTGGTACCCGGACCGCTATGCGGTCCTGGCCGACCACGCCGCCGCCCGCGGCTGGCGCGTGGTCCTGTGCGGCGGGCGCAGCGAGCTCGAGCGGCGGACCGCCGACGCCATCCTGGCGGCGATGCGCGCGCCGGCGCTGGACCTGGTGGGCAAGGACACGCTCAAGCAGCTGCCCGCCCTGCTCGAACGCGCCGCGCTGCTGGTCACGCCCGACTCCGGCCCCATGCACATCGCCAACGCCATGGGCACCCGGGTGCTGGGGCTGCACGCGGCCAGCAACCCGGCCCGCAGCGGGCCCTATTCCGACCGGCGCTACTGCGTGGACCGCTATGACGACGCCGCGCGCAAGTACCTCGGCCGGCCCGCCGCCGCGCTGCGCTGGGGCACCAAGATCGAACGCGACGGGGTGATGGAACTGGTCACGGTGGACGATGCCATCGATGCCTTCGAGCGCTACCGCACCGACCATGGCCGCTGACCGCGCGCGGGCGCGGGGCGCGGCATGAGGCAGGCGCGCGCGCCCGTCCCCGCGCCGGCACTGACCGGCCTGTTCGTGCTGTCCGGCTTCGCCGGGCTGGTGTACCAGTCGCTGTGGTCGCACTACCTGGGCCTGGCGCTGGGGCACGCGGCCTACGCGCAGAGCCTGGTGCTGGCGATCTTCATGGGCGGCATGGCGCTGGGCGCCTGGCTGGCCGGGCGGATGGGCCTGCGCTGGCGGCGGCTGCTGCGGGCCTACGCGCTGGCCGAGGCCGCCATCGGCGTGCTGGGCCTGCTGTTCCACCCGCTGTTCGTGGGCCATGCCGCGCTCGCCGGGTCGGTGCTGCCGCTGCTCGGCGACGGACCGGCCGGGCACCTTTACCCGTGGCTCGCCGGCGCGCTGCTGATCCTGCCGGCGTGCATCCTGCTCGGCGCAACCTTCCCGCTGCTCAGCGCCGGCTGGCTGCGCGCGGCGCCCGGCCAGGACGCGCGCGTGCTCGGCGGCCTCTACTTCGCCAACAGCCTGGGCGCGGCGCTGGGCGCGCTGGGCGCCACGTTCCTGCTCCTGCCGCGGCTGGGGATGCCCGGGGCGATGGCCGCGGCCGGCGTCGCCAACCTGGTGGTGGCCGCGGTGGCGTGGACGCTGTCGCGGCGGCACGAAGGCGGGCCCGCGGCGGCGCCTGTCGTGGCCGGCACCGCGCCCGCCGCGGGCGCGTCCGCGCGGATCCGCGCGGTGCTGTGGATCGGCCTGCTGTCCGGGGCGTGCTCGTTCGTGTACGAGATCGGCTGGATCCGCCTGCTCAACCAGGCGCTGGGCACCACCGTGCACAGCTTCGAGCTGATGCTGGCCGCCTTCCTGCTGGGCCTGGCCTTCGGCGGGGCCTGGGTGCGGCGCCGCGCGGGCCGGCTGCCGGACCCGCTGCGCACCGCGGGGCTGGCCCAGGTGGCGATGGGCGTGGCGGCGCTGCTGTCGCTGCTGGCCTTCGCCCAGTCCTTCGAATGGACCGCGGCGCTGGTGCAGTCGCTGGCGCGCAACGACGGCGGCTACCGCCTCTACCTGTTCGGCAGCGCCGGCATCGCCCTGGCGGTGATGCTGCCGGCCGCCTTCTTCGCCGGCACCACGCTGCCGCTGTTCACCCTGGCGCTGCTGCGCGAAGGCGCGGGCGAGGCGGCGATCGGGCGGCTGTACGCGGCCAACACCGTGGGCGCCATCGCCGGCGTGCTGCTGATGACCCACGTGCTGGTGCCGTTGCTGGGCGTGCGCCACGGCGTGATGCTGGCCGCGGCCGGCGACGTGCTGCTCGGCTTCTGGCTGCTGGCGCACGCGCGCGGCGAGCCGGCGCCGCGGCGGGTGGCCGCGCTGGCGCTGGCGGCCGCCGGCGCATTCGTGCTGGCCCTGGCCTGGGGACGCGCCGACCCGCGGGCTCAGCTGTCCGGCGCGTTCCGCACCGGCTACGCCCGGCTGGATGCCAGCCTCGAGGTGCCCTTCCTGCGCGACGGCAAGACCGCCACCATCGGCGTGGCGCGCTCGCCGTCGCACGGCACGCTGTCGCTGCTGACCAACGGCAAGTCGGACGGCGCGATGGCCGCCACGCTGGACGGCCCGCCCGGCGGCGACGAGCTGACCATGGTCACGCTCGGCGCCCTGCCGCTGGCGCTGCATCCGCGGCCGCGCGAGGTGGGCGTGATCGGCTGGGGCCTGGGCCTGTCCACCCACACCCTGCTGGGCAGCGACCGCGTGGCGCGGGTGGAGACGGTGGAGATCGAGCCCGTGGTGCACGAGGCGGCGGCGCGGCTGTTCGCCGGCCGCATCCCCCGTGCGCTGCACGACCCGCGCTCGCAGGTCCACTTCGACGATGCGCGCCGCTTCTTCGCCGCCGGCCGCCGCCGTTACGACGTGATCGTGTCCGAGCCCTCCAACCCCTGGGTCAGCGGCGTCGCCGGGCTGTTCACCGCCGAGTTCTACGGCTTCCTGCGCGGGCACCTGGCCGAGGACGGGCTGCTGGTGCAGTGGCTGCAGACCTACGAGATCGACGACGCGCTGCTGGCACGCATCGTCGCGGCGCTGCTGCAGCAGTTCCCCGACGCGGACGTGTACCTGGCGCAGGACAACGACCTGGTGGTGGTGGCCTGCCCCCGCCGCTGCCCGTCGCCCGAGGCCGCGCGCCTGCAGGCCACGGCCGCGCTGGCGCGGGAGACCGCGCGCGTGGGCCTGGCCGGCGACGAAGCGCTGATGCTGCGCCGGATCGGCGGGCGCGCCCTGCTGCAGACCTACGTGCATGCGCTGCGGGCCACGCCACACAGCGACTTCCATCCGGTGGTCGCGTTGCAGGGGCCGCGCACCCGCTTCCGCGGCGACCGCGCCGACACCCTGCAGCGCCTGGCCGACAACGGCCTGCCGGTGCT
>DASRYN010000217.1:0-5327 GCA_035687185.1 Pseudoxanthomonas sp.
CGCGCCCGAGCGCGCGCGCGGCCGCGGCCGGCAACGCGCCCGGAAGGCGCGCCCGCTCCGGCAGCAGCAGCGCGATGGCGGCCATGCTCAGCCGATGTAGTCGACGCCGGCGATCTCGTACTCGCGCTTGCCGCCGGGCGCGTCGATCACGATGGAGTCGCCCTCCTCCTTGCCGATCAGCGCGCGCGCCACCGGCGAGGAGATCGCGATCAGGCCCTGCTTGATGTCCGCCTCCAGGTCGCCCACGATCTGGTAGCGGACCTCCTCGTCGGTCTCCACGTCGGCCAGGGTCACGGTGGCGCCGAACACCACGCGGCTGCCGGCGTTGAGCTTGGCCACGTCGATCACGTCGGCGTGCGACAGCTCGCTTTCCAGCTGCTTGATGCGCCCCTCGATGAAGCCCTGCTGCTCGCGCGCGGCATGGTACTCGGCGTTCTCGCGCAGGTCGCCGTGGGCGCGGGCCTCGGCAATGGCCGCGATGATCTCCGGCCGCTTGACCGACTTGAGGTATTCCAGCTCCTCGCGCAGGCGCTGGGCGCCCTTCAGCGTCATCGGCGCTCTCACGATTGCAGCTCCTTGTGCAGCTCCTGCAGCGACCAGACCGGGCCGGTCCCGCGGAACTCCAGCGAATGCACCAGCGCGCGCGCGCCGGCGATGGTGGTGGAATAGGTCACCCGCTGCTGCAGGGCCTCGCGCCGGATCGAGAACGAGTCGGCGATGGCCTGCCGCCCCTCGGTGGTGTTGACGATGTAGGCGATCTCGCCGTTCTTGATCGAATCGACGATGTGCGGGCGGCCCTCGGCCACCTTGTTCACCACCGCGCACTCCAGCCCGTTCTCCTGCAGCCAGGCCGCGGTGCCGCGGGTGGCCACCAGGCTGAAGCCGCGCTCGATGAGCGCCCGGGCCACCGGCAGCACGCGCTTCTTGTCCGGGTCGCGGACCGAGACGAAGGCCTTGCCCGGCTGCGGCGCGCGGATGCCGCCGGCCTCCTGCGCGCGCGCGAACGCGGCGCCGAAGCTGCGGCCCACGCCCATCACCTCGCCGGTGGAGCGCATCTCGGGGCCGAGGATCGGGTCCACGCCCTGGAACTTGGCGAACGGGAAGATCGCCTCCTTCACCGAGTAGTACGACGGCACCACCTCGCGCGTGGCGTCCTGCTCGGCCAGGGTGCGGCCGGCCATGCAGCGCGCGGCGATCTTGGCCAGCGGCACGCCGGTGGCCTTGGACACGAACGGCACCGTGCGCGAGGCGCGCGGGTTCACCTCCAGCAGGTAGACCGTGTCGGTGCCGTCCTCGTTGGCCTGGATGGCGAACTGGGTGTTCATCAGGCCGACGACGTTCAGCGCGCGCGCCAGTTCCACGACCTGGCGCCGCAGCTCGTCCTGGGTGGCCTGCGACAGCGAATACGGCGGCAGCGAGCAGGACGAGTCGCCCGAGTGCACGCCGGCCTCCTCGATGTGCTCCATCACCCCGCCGATCAGCGTGGCGCCGGTGGCGTCGGCGATCAGGTCCACGTCCACTTCCACGGCGTTGTCCAGGAAACGGTCGAGCAGCACCGGCGAATCGTTGGACACCTTGACCGCGTCGCGCACGTAGCGGGCCAGGTCGGCCTCGCCGTACACGATCTCCATGGCGCGGCCGCCCAGCACGTAGCTCGGGCGCACGACCAGCGGGTAGCCGATCTCGCGCGCCAGGGCCAGCGCCTCCTCGGCGGTGCGAGCGGTGCGGTTGGGCGGCTGCTTCAGGCCCAGCTTCTCGACCAGCTGCTGGAAGCGCTCGCGGTCCTCGGCCAGGTCGATCGAGTCGGGCGAGGTGCCGATCACCGGCACGCCGTTGGCCTCCAGCGCGCGCGCCAGCTTCAGCGGGGTCTGCCCGCCGTACTGCACGATCACGCCGCGCGGCTGCTCGACCTCGACGATCTCCAGCACGTCCTCCAGGGTGAGCGGCTCGAAGTACAGCCGGTCGGAGGTGTCGTAGTCGGTGGAGACGGTCTCCGGGTTGCAGTTGACCATGATGGTCTCGTAGCCGTCCTCGCGCAGGGCCAGGGCGGCATGGACGCAGCAGTAGTCGAACTCGATGCCCTGGCCGATGCGGTTGGGGCCGCCGCCCAGGATCATGATCTTCTCGCGGTCGCTGGGATTGGCCTCGCACTCGTCCTCGTAGGTCGAGTAGAGGTACGCGGTGGTGGTGGCGAACTCGGCCGCGCACGAGTCCACGCGCTTGTACACCGGACGCACCTTGTGCGCGCGGCGCAGGGCGCGGATGCCGGCCTCGTTGGTGCCGGCCAGCTGCGCCAGCCGCGCGTCGGAGAAGCCGTCGCGCTTGAGCTTGCGCAGGCGCGCGGCGTCGAGCGAATCCAGGCCCTCGGCGGCCACGCGCTTCTCCTCGGCCACGATCTCCTCGATCTGGTCCAGGAACCACGGGTCGATGAACGAGAGCGCGTGCACTTCCTCCACGCTCATGCCCGCGCGGAAGGCGTCGGCGACGTAGAACAGGCGCTCCGGCCCCGGCGCCTTGAGCTCGCGGCGCAGGGTGGCCAGGTCGTCCTCGCTGGACAGGTCCAGGCCGGTGGGGTCGAAGCCGACCTTGCCGGTCTCCAGGCCGCGCAGCGCCTTCTGCACCGATTCGCGGAAAGTGCGGCCCATGGCCATCACTTCGCCCACCGACTTCATCTGCGTGGTCAGCCGCGCGTCGGCCTGCGGGAACTTCTCGAAGGCGAACCGCGGGATCTTGGTGACCACGTAGTCGATGGCCGGCTCGAACGAGGCCGGGGTCCTGCCGCCGGTGATCTCGTTCTTCAGCTCGTCCAGGGTGTAGCCCACCGCCAGCTTGGCCGCGACCTTGGCGATCGGGAAACCGGTGGCCTTGGACGCCAGCGCCGAGGATCGGGACACGCGCGGGTTCATCTCGATCACCACCACGCGGCCGGTACTGGCGTTGATGCCGAACTGCACGTTGGAGCCGCCGGTGTCCACGCCGATCTTACGCAGCACCGCGATGCTGGCGTCGCGCAGGCGCTGGTATTCCTTGTCGGTCAGGGTCTGCGCCGGGGCGACGGTGATCGAGTCGCCGGTGTGCACGCCCATCGGGTCCAGGTTCTCGATGGAGCAGACGATGATGCAGTTGTCCGCCTTGTCGCGGACCACCTCCATCTCGAACTCCTTCCAGCCCAGCACCGACTCCTCGATCAGGACCTCGTGCACCGGAGACAGTTCCAGGCCGCGCTTGACGATGTCCTCGAACTCCTCGCGGTTGTAGGCGATGCCGCCGCCGCTGCCGCCGAGGGTGAAGGACGGGCGGATGATGGTCGGGTAGCCGACCTTGGCCTGGATCTCCACCGCCTGCTCGAAGCTGCGGGCGACCTCGGCCTTCGGGCACTCCAGGCCGATCTCCTGCATGGCGACGCGGAACAGCTCGCGGTCCTCGGCCATGCGGATGGCCTCGCGCGAGGCGCCGATCAGCTCGACGCCGTACTTCTCAAGCACGCCGTTGTCGGCCAGGTCCAGCGCGCAGTTGAGCGCGGTCTGCCCGCCCATCGTCGGCAGCAGCGCGTCCGGCTTCTCCTTGGCGATGATCTTCTCGACCGTCTGCCAGTTGATCGGCTCGATGTAGACCGCGTCGGCCATCTCCGGGTCGGTCATGATGGTGGCCGGGTTGCTGTTGACCAGCACCACGCGGTAGCCCTCGTCGCGCAAGGCCTTGCAGGCCTGCGCGCCCGAGTAGTCGAACTCGCAGGCCTGGCCGATGACGATCGGGCCGGCGCCGATGATGAGGATGGTCTGGATGTCGCTGCGCTTGGGCATGTCAGTTCTTCTCCATCAGCGCAACGAAACGGTCGAACAGCGGGGACACGTCGTGCGGTCCGGGCGAGGCCTCCGGATGGCCCTGGAAGCTGAAGGCGGGGGCGTCGGTGAGCTCGATGCCCTGGTTGGTGCCGTCGAACAGCGAGCGGTGGGTCACCCGCACGTTGGCCGGCAGCGTGGACTCGTCCACCGCGAAGCCGTGGTTCTGCGAGGTGATCATCACCCGCCCGGTGTCCAGGTCGATCACCGGGTGGTTGGCGCCGTGGTGGCCGTGGCCCATCTTCACCGTGCGCGCGCCGGCGGCCAGCGCCAGCAGCTGGTGGCCCAGGCAGATGCCGAACACCGGCAGCCTGCGGGCGATGAACTCGCGGGTCGCGGCGATGGCGTAGTCGCAGGGTTCCGGGTCGCCGGGGCCGTTGGACAGGAACACGCCGTGCGGCGCCATGGCCAGCACCTCCGCGGCGGGAGTCTGCGCCGGCACCACGGTCACCTCGCAGCCGCGCTCGGCGAGCATGCGCAGGATGTTGTGCTTGACGCCGTAGTCGTAGGCCACCACGCGGTACTTCGGCTCGGTGCGGACGAAGGCGTCGCGGTCCAGGTCCAGCTGGCCGTCGGTCCACACGTAGCGTGCGGTGGTGCTGACCACCCTGGCCAGATCCATGCCCTTGAGGCCGGGGAACTTGCGCGCGGCCTCCAGCGCCTGCTCCACGTCCGGCGTCTCGCCGGGCGCGGCGGCCAGCAGCGCACCGTTCTGGGCGCCGCGCTCGCGCAGGATGCGGGTCAGCTTGCGGGTGTCGATGCCGGCGATGGCGACCACGCCGCGCCGGACCAGCCAGTCCTGCAGCGAGACCTGGCTGCGCCAGTTGCTGGGGCGGCGCGGCACGTCGCGCACGATCAGCCCGGCCGACCAGACCTTGGCGGCCTCGTCGTCCTGGTCGGTGCAGCCGGTGTTGCCGATGTGGGGATAGGTCAGCGTGACCAGCTGGCGGGCATACGAGGGATCGGTGACGATCTCCTGGTAGCCGGTCATGGCGGTGTTGAACACCACTTCGCCGACCGACAGGCCGCTGGCGCCTACGGATTCGCCCTCGAACACGGTGCCGTCTTCGAGGACGAGGATTGCGGGTTGGGTCACGTCGTTCGCCTTGAGGTGGAGGAGCCCTGTTGCCGGCCGCGGTCGGAACCGGGCTGCAAAAAACCGCGGACTCGGCGTCTCTCCGGTCCGGGGTTGGGGGTAACAGGCGAGCGGGAATTGTACCGGCGGCGGGGGCAAAAGGGAACGCCGCGCGGCGCGGGCGGGCGCGGCCGTTCAGTCCTCGCCGAACAGCAGCCCGCGCATGCTGTACAGGCCCGGCGCCCGCCCGGCCAGGCGCGCGGCGGCGTCCAGCGCGCCGCGGGCGAAGATGTCGCGGCTGGTCGCGCGGTGCACCAGCTCCACCCGCTCGCCCTGCCCGGCGAACTGCACCAGGTGCTCGCCGACGATGTCGCCGGCGCGCAGGCTGGCGTAGCGCGGCAGCGCGCCGC
>DASRYN010000218.1:0-3238 GCA_035687185.1 Pseudoxanthomonas sp.
GTGCGAGGCCGCCGCCAGCCCCGCGGCGAAGGCGGCATAGGTGAGGAACATGCCGGCGCGGCCGATGCGGTGCTCGAAGCCGGGGCTCAGGCGCGGCGGCACCACGTGGTAGTCCACCCACCAGGCCAGCACCGCGATGGCCGCCGCCCGTCCCAGCGGCGGCTGCCGGCGCGGCGGCCGCAGCGCGTTCCAGCCCTCGTAGCCGCAGGCCCAGAACACCGAACTGGCGTGGTGGATGGCGTAGCCCAGCGCGGTGTGGCGCCATGACCATCCGCGCGTGCGCCGCGCCTGCCGCCCCCAGACCCACTGGCTGGCGGCGTTCGTGCCCGAGGCCGTGGCACCATCATGCCCACGGCTGCGGAGCAGGACCATGACCGTCGAGGCGATGCTGGCCATCGATCCCGACACCAGCGCCGCGCGCAGCACGCGGCGCCAGGGGATGCGTTGATGCGCGTGCTGGTGGCCGGCGGGAACGGGTTGATCGGCGGGGCGCTGGTGGCGCGGTTGCGGGCTGCGGGTCATGGCGTGGTCCTGGCGGGGCGGCGTGTGGCCGGGGATGCGGAAAGCCTGCCGCTGGATTTCGCCTCGCCCCCGGCGGTGGAGGCGCTGGCGCCGCGGCTGGCCGGCTTCGACGCGGTGGTCAATGCCGTGGGCGTGTTCCGCCAGACGCCCGCGCAAAGCTTCGACGCCGTGCACGTGAACGGGCCGCGAACCCTGTTCCGCGCCGCCGTGGCAGCGGGCGTGCCGCGGCTGCTGCAGCTCTCCGCGCTGGGCGCCGACCCGGCTTCGCCGCTGCCGTACTTCGCATCCAAGGGCCGCGCGGACGCCGAGCTGCGGGCGCTGGCGCCGCGGGCCTGGGTGGTGCGTCCCTCGCTGGTGTTCGCGCCGCAGGGCCCGAGCACGCTGCTGTTCGCCACCCTCGCCGCGTTGCCGCTGACGCCGCTGCCGGCGCGCGCGGGCGCGGTGCAGCCGCTGCACCTGGACGACCTGGCCGAACTGATGCTGCGCCTGCTCGAACGCGAGGGCGGCGGCACGGTGGAGGCGGTGGGACCGCAGGCGCTGCCGCTGCGCGACTACCTGGCCATGTTCAAGCGCCGCCTGCGCCTGGGCGGCGCTTTCGCGACGGTGCCGGCGCCGCTGGCGCGCGCGGGCGCGGCGGTGGCGGGCCTGTCCGCCGCCGCGCCGCTGGACGCCGATGCGCTGCGCATGCTCGAACGCGGCAGTACGGCCGACCCGGCGCCGGTGCGCGCACTGCTGGGCCGCGCGCCGCGCGCGCCGGCGGGCTTCATCGGCGACGCCGAGGTGCCGGCGCTGCGCCAGCGCGCGCAGCTGCGCTGGCTGCTGCCCCTGCTGCGTGCGAGCGTGGCGCTGATGTGGCTGGCCACCGCCTGGGTCTCGGCCTTCGTCTACCCGAAGGTGGCGAGCCTGGCGCTGCTGGCGCGGGTCGGGCTGGAGGGCGCGATGGCGGAAGCAGCACTGTACGGCGCCGCGGCGCTGGACGCGGTGCTCGGCGTGGCGGTGCTGGCCGCGCCGCGACACCGGCCCCTGGTCTACCGGCTGATGATCGCGCTGGTGCTGGGCTACACCGCCATCATCACCCTCTGGCTCCCCGAGTACTGGGCCCATCCCTACGGGCCGGTGCTCAAGAACGTGCCGCTGCTCGCGCTGCTGCTGGCGCTGGCGCGGCTGGACGACCCGCGATGGACGTGAGCACCGTCAAGTTCCTCCACATCCTGTCCTCCACCTTCCTGTTCGGCACCGGCGTGGGCACCGCGTTCTACCTGTGGGTGGCCAGCCGCAGCCGCGACACGCGCGTGGTGGCCACGGTCGCCACCTGGGTGGTACGCGCGGACTGGCTGTTCACCGCCACCACCATCGTGTTCCAGCCGCTGAGCGGGCTGTGGCTGGCGCGCCGGCTGGGCGTGCCGTGGACCGCGCCGTGGCTGTACTGGTCCATCATCCTGTTCGCCATCGCCGCCCTGTGCTGGCTGCCGGTGGTGTGGCTGCAGGTGCGCCTGCGCGACATCGCCGTGGACGCCGACCGCCGCGGCGCGCCGCTGCCGCCGGCCTACGACCGCCACCTGGGCGCCTGGGCCGCGCTGGGCGTGCCGGCGCTGGTGTCGTTTCTGGCGATCTTCTACATGATGACCGCCAAGCAGGTGCCGTTCGCCGGCTGAGGCCGCGCACCGTGGCTGGCGCGCGGCCGGATCGGGTAGAATGCCGCCCCGCCGCGCGCATCCGGGCCGTTAGCTCAGTCGGTAGAGCATCGGACTTTTAATCCGCTGGTCGTTGGTTCGATTCCAACACGGCCCACCACTTCCCGGCGTTTTCTTCCTGTCCGCTTCATCGCCCGCTGCGGCGACGCGCCTTCATCGCGGGGCGTGAACGGGCTCGTCCGTACAGTCGTTCCGCAGCGGCCCGCGAGGGCCTGGCATGACGGAGTACGACATGTGGAAGCGGAACGGGTTGACCATCGTGCTCGTGGCACTGGTGCTGGCTTTCGTGGCCGGACAGGCCTGGGCCGGGTGGATGACGTTCAACGAGGAGCTGGCGGGCAAGGGCGCGCCCACCCTCGCGCTGGGCGAGTACCTGCACACCGGGCACTTCCTCTCCGCGCTGTTCGAGAACTGGGAGAGCGAGTTCCTGCAGATGGGCATGTACATCCTGCTCACGGTGCGGCTGCGCCAGGTGGGCTCGGCCGAGTCGCGGCCGATGTCGCCGGAGCAGGAGTCGCAGCGGGTGGACCCCGGTCCCACACCGTGGCCGGTGCGCGCCGGCGGCATCTGGCTGTGGCTGTACGAGCGCTCGCTGTCGATCGCCTTCGGCCTGCTGTTCCTGGCCAGCTTCGTGCTGCACCTGTGCGGCAGCTGGCGCGCCGAGCTGGCCGAGCGCGCGCTGGACGGCGAGCCGCCGATCTCGGTGTGGGCGCACCTGGGCGGTTCGCAGTTCTGGTTCGAGTCGTTCCAGAACTGGCAGAGCGAGTTCCTGGCCGTGGCCTCGCTGGTGCTGCTGACCATCTGGCTACGGCAGAAGGATTCGCCGCAGTCCAAGCCGGTGGAGGCGCCGCACATGCAGACCGGCGAGTGAGGCGCGCGGCCGGCCGCATGCCGCAGTGACCGGCGAGGCCGGTGACCGTCGTGCGGCATGAGGTTGTCGCGCCCCACGGCGTGGCGACGGTCGCCCGCGAGGCGGGCTCCTACGGGTGGCGTGCGCAGGAGCCGGCCTTGCCGGGGACTGC
>DASRYN010000219.1:0-2920 GCA_035687185.1 Pseudoxanthomonas sp.
GGGCAGCTCGGCCGGCGCGGGCCGGCAGCCGCCCAGCAGCGCGAGCAGTGCCAGCAGCAGCGGGCCCATGCCGGGCCGGCGCGCGGCGCCGCGCGGGTGGAGGCGCGAAGGGTGCATGGGTCGGTCCCCGGGCTCGAATCCCCGGCCGAGTGTGGCGCCGGCCGGCGCCCGCGGGCAACGGGCGGGCACAAAAAGGGGAGGCCGGAGCCTCCCCCAATCCGGCCGGAGCCAGAGGACATCGTGTTGTGGCACGGTTCCGGCCAAGGGACCGGACGCCGGCATCCTAGCGCCGCCCGGCAGCTTAGGCAACACTTGAAGTTATCTGAGTTAAATTATTGATTTTCCGCAGAGAGCGCTGCGCGAATCTCGGCCTGGATTGCCTCGGCCGCGGCGCGGGGGTCGGTGGCCTGGCGGATCGGGCGGCCGACCACGATGGCGTCGGCGCCGGCGCCGAAGGCCTCGGCCACCCCGACGCTGCGCTTCTGGTCGTCGCCGGCCGGGCCGCCGGGGCGGATGCCCGGGCAGACGATGGAGAAGCCGGCGCCGGTGGCGCGCCGGATCGGGCCGGCCTCGCGCCCGGAGGCGATCACCCCGTCGATGCCGGCGGCCTGCGCCGCCAGGGCGCGCTCGACCACCACCGCCTCCGGGTCGCCGGCGAGGCCCATGGCGCGCAGGTCGGCGCCGTCCATCGAGGTCAGCACGGTCACCGCCAGCAGGCGCATTTCGCCGGCATTGGCCTCCGCGGCGGCCTGCATCATCGCCGGGTGCCAGCCGTGGATGGTGCAGTAGCTGACCGGCCAGCGCCCCAGGCCGCGCACCACCCCGGCCACGGTGGCCGGGATGTCGAAGAACTTCAGGTCCACGAACACGCGCTTGCCGCGCCCGGCCAGGGCGTCCAGCACCTGGAAATACTCGCCCGAGGCCAGCAGTTCCATGCCGATCTTGTAGAAGCGCACGCTTTCGCCCAGGCGCTCGATCCACTCCAGCGCCTGCGCCCGCCCGGGCACGTCCAGGGCGAAGATCAGCCGCTCTTCCGGCGCCAGCGGCAGCGGCGCGCGCGCGCTCACGGCGCGGTCTCCAGCGCGGCGCGCTTGGCGGCGCGGCGCGCCTCCCGCGGCTGCGACCAGGCGTTGCCGAACACCGCCGGTTCCCAGCTGCCGTAGGTCGGGTTGGGCAGCATCCACCAGCGCCGGCCGAACCAGTCGCCGTGGCGTTCCAGCAGGCGCTGGCGCCCGGCCGGGGTGTTGTCCTCGATGCGCACGAAGTCGCCCAGCTGGTCGCCGAACTGCATCAGCACGCGGTACTGCCGCCCGACCAGGCGCCGGCGGCAGTCCTTCTCCGAGCCGCGCTGCGGGCAGCCCTCCACCACGGTGCCCAGGCCGAGGAAGACGTCGTCGCCGGCCACCGGCAGCCCGGCCTGGCGCAGGTTGTCCAGCGTGGCCTGCTTCAGGTGCACGGCGCGGTTGGACAGGTAGAGCAGGGTGACGCCGCGCGCGCTGGCGGCGCGGGCGAACTCCAGCACCCCGGGCACCGGGCGGGCCTTGCGCTCCTCCACCCAGGCGTCCCAGGTCGCGTCGGCGTACTCGCCGCCGTCGCGCACCAGCCGGGCCTGGTACGGGGAGTTGTCCAGCACGGTCTCGTCGATGTCCAGCACCACCGCCGGCTTCAGCCCGGTGGCCGGGTTGGCGCGCTCCTCCGGCACCAGCGCGTCCCAGTCCGCCTGCGCCAACGCGGCGTCGAGCTGGGCGATGGCGGCACGGTAGGTCTGTTCGGCCACGGCGCGGTACTCGGCCGAGCGCTGCACCCAGAGCACGGCGTTGAGGTTGTCGTCGGCCGGCACCGCGGCGGCGGTTGCCGGCGGCGGCGCGGGCCGGACCGGCTGGCAGGCGGCCAGGGCCAGCGCGACCAGCGCGGCATGGATCGGGGAAAGGCGCATGCGGCGATCTCGCGGAAGCGGATGCGCCAGTTTACCGGCTCGCCGCAGCGTGCCGCCCGGTCACTCCGCATCCGGAAGCCGCACCAGCAGGTCGGTCACCCCCGCGTCCGCGCCGCACTGGCTCAGCAGGGTGGTGGCCTGGCCGCGGTGGTGGGTCTGGTGATTGAAGAAGTGCAGCAGCAGGTGCGAGAGGCGGCGGCGGTGCGGGTCGCCGCGCATGGTGCGGTATTCGATCGCCCGCGCCAGGTCCTCGCCGCCGAGCTGGGCGACCCAGGCCACGATGGCTGCGTCCAGCCGCTGGCGGTGCTCCCACCACGCGTCCAGGTCCGCGCTGGGCCGCGCGTCCAGCGCCGGGGGCCAGGGCACGTCCCGCACGGCGTCCAGCGCGGTCCAGCGCCGGTCGCCGTCGGCGGCGGCGAAGCGCTTGAGCCAGATGGTGTCGGCCACGACCAGGTGGTCCAGCGTGCCCAGCAGCGAACCGAAGAAGGCGCCCCGCGGCGCCTCCAGTTCCTGCGGCGGGAGCCGGCCGGCCGCCGCGTGCAGGTTGGCGTTCATCCAGCGGTTGTAGTCCGCCAGCAGGGCGAAGTGGTCGCGCACGGTCACGGTCCTGGGGTCTGGAAAAGCAGCAGCGCGGCGGACTGGCCGGGCAGCCGCACGGTGCCGGCATCCTCCAGGCCCAGGCGCCGCATCAGCGCCACCGAGCGTACGTTGCCCGGCGCGACGATCGCCAGCACCCGGCCGATGCCCAGCACGCCACGCGCGTGGCCGAGCACCGCGGAGGCCGCCTCGTGGGCATAGCCCCGGCCTTGGTGCTGCGGAAGCAGGGCCAGGCCCAGGTCCGGCGCGGGCAGTCCCTCGCGCAGCAGCAGGCCGCAGATGCCCATCGGCGCGCCGCCGGCGCGCGGTTCCACCGCGAGCAAGCCGTGCCCGTGGCGGGCGTAGCCGGCCCAGGGGCCATCGCGCAGCCAGGCCAGCGCCTGGGCT
>DASRYN010000220.1:0-6272 GCA_035687185.1 Pseudoxanthomonas sp.
CCCCGCCCCGCGCCTGGTGTTCGTCAACGGCCGCCATGCCCCTGACCTGGGCGACCTGGCCGGCCTGCCGGCCGGCGTGGAGGTCGGGCCGCTGGCCGCCGATGCGCCGGTGCGGCGCTACGCGGGCCGCGCCGAGGCCTTCGCCCGCGCCAACGCGGCGCTGGCAGGCGACGGCGTGGCGCTGCGCGTGGCGCCCGGCACCCGGGCGGCGGCGCCGCTGCACCTGGTGTTCATCGGTGCGCCGCAGGACGGCGACCGCGCCTGGCACCTGCGCCACCTGCTGGAGGTGGGCGAGGACGCGCGCCTGGACCTGGTCGAGCACCAGCTCGCCGGCGGCGACCACGCGCACCTGGCCAACGACGTGCTGGAGGTGCAGCTGGCGCCGCGCGCCGTGATGCGCCACGCGCGCATCCAGGCCGACGCCGCACGCGCCACCCGCTTCGCCCGCACCGACGCGGTGCTCGCGCGCGAAGCCGGCTACCACCGCATCGACCTGGAGCTGGGCGCGGCGCTGGCGCGCCACGAGCTCAACGTGCGCCTGGAAGGCGACGGCGCGCGCCTGACCGCGAACGGCGTGCTGCTCGGCGACGGCCGCCGCCACCTGGACACGCGGCTGGGCATCGAGCACGCCGCGCGCGACACCACCTGCGAGCTGGTGTGGCGCGGCATCGGCAGCGGCCGCAGCAAGGTGGTGTTCCACGGCGGCATCCGCATCCACGCCGGCGCCGACGGCACCGACGCGGCGCTGTCCAACAAGAACCTGCTGCTCTCCGCCGACGCGGAGATCGATACCCAGCCGGTGCTGGTCATCGACGCCGACGAGGTCAAGGCCGCGCACGGCGCCACCGTCGGCCAGCTGGACGCCGGCGCGCTGTTCTACCTGCGCTCGCGCGGCCTTTCCGCCGCGCAGGCGCAGCGCCTGCTGACCGTGGCCTTCTGCCGCGAACCGCTGCTGGCGCTGGAGGACGACGGCCTGCGCGAGCTGCTGCTCGCCCGGCTCGACGCGGCCCTGGCCGCCTCGCTCGGCGCCGGGGAGGGCGCGTGAACGGCCCCGGCCAGGCGGCGGTGCACGACGCCGCCCTGCCCGCCCGCGACGGCGACGGCCGCGTCGACTGGGCGCGCGTGCGCGCCGACTTCCCGCTGCTGATGCGGGAGGTCCACGGCAAGCCGCTGGTGTACTTCGACAACGCCAACACCGGGCAGAAGCCGCTGCCGGTGATCGCCGCGCAGGACGAGTTCTACCGCCGGCACAACGCCAACGTCAGCCGCGCGGTGCACGCGCTGGGCACCGAGGCCACCGAGGCCTACGAGGACGCGCGCGGCAAGCTGGCGCGCTTCCTCAACGTGCGCGCCGACGAGCTGGTGCTGTGCAGCGGCACCACCTTCGCCCTCAACCTGGTGGCCTATTCCTGGGCGCTGCCGCGGCTGAAGGCCGGCGACACCATCCTCGTCTCGCGCATGGAACACCACGCCAACATCGTGCCCTGGCAGCT
Organism: Pseudoxanthomonas sp.; assembly: GCA_035687185.1. Taxonomy (GTDB): domain Bacteria; phylum Pseudomonadota; class Gammaproteobacteria; order Xanthomonadales; family Xanthomonadaceae; genus Pseudoxanthomonas. The sequence goes on from DASRYN010000220.1 coordinate 1,494, forward strand.
GGTGGCCCAGCGGACCGGGGCCACGGTGAAGGTCGCCGAGATCCTGCCCGACGGCAGCCTGGACCTGGACGGCCTTTACCGCGCCATGGGCGCGGACGTGAAGCTGCTGGCGGTGGCGCACGTGTCCAACGTGCTGGGCACGGTCAACCCGGTGCGCGAGATCTGCCGCGAGGCGCGCCGCCGCGGCATCGTCACCGTGGTCGACGGCTCCCAGGCCGCGCCGCACATGAAGCTGGACGTGGCCGCCATCGGTTGCGACTTCTACGCCGTCACCGGCCACAAGATGTGCGGCCCCACCGGCACCGGCGCGCTGTGGGCGCGGCGCGAGCACCTGGAGGCGATGCCGCCGTTCATCGGCGGCGGCGAGATGATCCGCGAGGTGAGCTTCGAGCGCACCGTGTTCAACGACCCGCCGCACCGCTTCGAAGCCGGCACGCCCAACATCGCCGGCTTCGTCGGCCTGGGCGCGGCGGTGGACTACCTGCAGTCGCTGGGGATGGAGCACGTGGCCGCGCGCGAGGCCGAACTGCTGGCGCACGCCACCGAGGCGCTCCAGGCCGTACCGGGCCTGTGCATGTTCGGCACCGCGCCGGGCAAGGCCGCGGTGATCTCCTTCCTGGTCGAAGGCGCGCACGCCCACGACCTGGCCACGCTGCTGGACCTGGAAGGCGTGGCGGTGCGGTCGGGCCAGCACTGCGCCCACCCGCTGCTGCAGTACTTCGGCGTGGCCGCCACCCTGCGCGCCTCGCTGGCCTTCTACAACACCCACGAGGAGATCGAGCGCTTCGTGGCCGCATTGCTGAAGGTGCGCCGGCTGCTCTGCTAGTCTGGGCGCTCCAGCCGGAGGGGCCCGCATGAGCGACGAAATCGCCGCGCTGCTGCGCGAGATCCGCGACGACCAGCGCCAGGCGCTGGCACTGCAACGCGAACACATCGCCATGTACCAGCAACAGCTGGCGCGGATCGAGCGGATCAACGACCGCGCCGAGTCCATCCAGGGCCGGGCCGCGGGCGCGGTGAAGGTGGTGCTGTGGGTCGCCCTGCCGCTGGTGTTGCTGCTGCTCTCGCTGGTCCTGCTTCCCTACCTGCGCCATGCCTTCTGAAACCCCGTCCCGCTTCCGCTTCCGGCACGCCGCCACCGACGACGTCCCTGCACTGGTCGAACTGGTCACCTCCGCCTACCGCGGCGACGCCAGCCGCCGCGGCTGGACCACCGAGGCCGACCTGCTCGACGGCCCGCGCGTGGACCCGGACCTGCTGCGCGAGGACATCCGGCGCCCGCGCAGCGTGGTCCTGCTCGCCGAGGGCGATGCCGGGCTGCTGGCCTGCGCCCACGTGGCCGAGGAGGGCGGCGCCGGCTACTTCGGCATGTTCGCCGTGCGGCCCGACCTGCAGCGCGCCGGCCTGGGCAAGGCGGTGCTGGCCGAGGCCGAGCGCATCGCCGGCGACGACTGGGGCCTGCCCGCGATGCGCATGACGGTGATCGACCTGCGCGAGGAGCTGATCGCCTTCTACGGACGCCGCGGCTACCGGCGCACCGGCGTGCGCAAGCCGTTTCCGTACGGCGACGCGCGCTTCGGCATCCCGCGGCGCGACGACCTGCGCTTCGAGGTGCTGGAGAAGCCGCTGCGGGAGACCGCGGCATGAGCGCGGCCTGGACTTTCGTCTGCGCCAGCAGCGAACTGCTCCCGGGCGAGATGCGCAGCGTGTTCGACGAGGTAACCGGGGCGCCGATCCTGGTGTTCAACCTGGACGGCGAGCTCTACGCGCTGGAGGACCGCTGCAGCCACGAGGACTTCGAGCTGTCGGCCGGCGCCTTCGACCCGGGCGAGGCCAGCATCGAATGCGTGCTGCACGGTGCCCGCTTCGACGTGCGCGACGGCCGCGCCCTCTGCGCGCCCGCCTACTCCCCCGTGCCCCGGTTTCCGGTGAAGCGGGAACACGGCGGCATCTGGACCCGCGACGACCGCGACTGAGTCCGGCGCCGCCGCCCGCTCCGGCGAGGCAACGCGGCCCCGTGGGCCGGGCGGCGAACCGGCAGCGCCGGAGGCGGACGACCCATGTCGTTGAACCGGTCGCGGCAGCGCCCTCGCCGGCCCGCGACGCCTGAGCTCCGGCCGCCGGCCCGCCGGCTCGGCCGGCTCGGCCGGCCAGCATCCGCCCACATGGCCCGCGCGAACCCTCGCCGTGCGAGTTGCAGCGCCCGCCCGGGCCTCCAGTGGGGCCGAACCGGGCCCATTCCTTCGACGTCGGTTGTAAATGGGAATCCATCTCATTAACATGAGCATCTCCTGAACCGGCCTCCGGCATCCGCCTTGTCGACCCGCGCCCCCGAACGCCGTTCGCGCCCCACCCGCCGGGCCCGCCTTGCGCTGGCCTGGCTGCTGGCCCTGCTGGGCCTGCTGGCGCTGGCGGTCCTGGCCGGGACCGCGGGCAACGCCTCGGCGGCGCCGACCGGCTTCGACGCGCCGTCCGTTCCGGCGTCCTGCGACGAGGGCGCGGGCACGTCGCGCCTGCCGTCCGCGGGGCATGACGCCGCCGCGCCCTGCGCGTCGGAGAGCGAAGGCCACGCCGGGTCGCAGCCGCGGCCGCCACGCCCCGCCTTCCGCGACGCGGCCATCGCCGCGGCCCGCCATGGCCGTGCGGACCGTTCGCGTCCGCGCTATCGCGGCCAGGCACCGCCGTCGGCCTGACCGCCCCCGCGCAGTCCTCCTTCGCTTTCCCGCAGCCACGCCGGCGTTCGCCGGCCGTAGCCATGCCTCCACGCAGTCTCCCCACCCGAGCATGGAATCCATGAAGCACATCCGCACCCGCAAGCACGCGCCGCGCGCCGCGCTGTCCCAGCCCGGCCTGGCCACCGCCACGCTGCTCACCGGCCTGGCCTTCGCCGCGCCGGCCACCGCCGCCGCCGACCTGGCCGATTCGGCCGACGCCGCCGAGGCACGCCGCGGCAGCGCTACGACCCTGGACGGCATCGAGGTCAAGGGCGTGCAGGGCTACCGCGCCGAGCGCCTGGCCTCGCCCAAGTTCACCCAGACCCTGCAGGACACCCCGCAGACCGTGCAGGTGATCGCCAAGGAGCTGTTCAACGAGCAGGGCGCCACCACCCTGACCGAGGCCCTGCGCAACAGCGCCGGCGTGGGCACCTTCTACGCGGGCGAGAACGGCAACACCGCCACCGGCGACACCATCTACATGCGCGGCTTCGACAGCTCGTCGAGCATCTTCGTCGACGGCGCGCGCGACCTGGGCAGCATCTCCCGCGACCTGTTCAACATCGAGCAGGTGGAAGTGGTGAAGGGCCCGGCCGGCACCGACACCGGCCGCTCCGCGCCGACGGGCGCGATCAACATGGTCAGCAAGGAAGCGGGCCTGCACGACGCCGCGTCCGCCACCCTGCAGGCCGGCAGCGACGGCCAGCAACGCGCCACGGCCGACTGGAACCAGACGCTGGGCGCCTCCAGCGCGCTGCGCGTCAACGCCATGTGGCAGGACAGCGACGTGCCCGGCCGCGACCGGGTCAACAACAGCCGCTGGGGCATCGCGCCTTCGCTGGGCCTGGGCCTGGGCGGCGGGACCCGCTTCTTCGCCAACCTGCTGTACGTCAAGCAGGACAACGTGCCGGACGGCTTCGTGCCCACGATCGGCCTGCCGGGCTGGCGCCCGCAGCCGGGCCTGGAGCAGCTGGCCGGGCATCCGGTCGACCCGGAGAACTTCTACGGCACCCGCGACGACCACGACGACGTGACCGTGCAGATGGGCACGCTGCGCCTGGAGCACGACTTCTCCGAAACCCTGCGCCTGAGCAACACCTTGCGCTGGGGCAAGACCGAGCAGGACTACCTGCTGACCGCGTTCATGGGCACCGGCGGCACCGCGGCCAATCCGCAGGCCGGCAACATCCGCTGGACCGACCGCGACGACCTGTCCACCTACACCCTGGTGCGCAGCAACCCGACGGTGAAGGACCAGCGCAACGAGATCCTGACCAACCACCTGAACCTGCGCGCGGACTTCGCCACCGGCGGCGTCGACCACTTCCTCAGCGCCGGGCTGGAGCTGACCCGCGAACGCCAGCACGCCTACGGCGTGTCCGTGGCCAACACGGTCCCGCCCGCCAGCCTGTACGACCCGGACTGGAACGTGGCCGGCCCCGGCGTGGTGCGCAACGGCGCCGACAGCGACGGCGAGACCCGCACCGCCGCGCTGTACCTGTTCGACACGCTGGAGTTCAACGAGCATTTCCTGCTCAGCGCCGCCCTGCGCGCCGACCGCTACACCACCGAGTTCCAGAATGCCTTCGTCTGCGGCGTGGGCGCGCGCCCGCAGCCGTGCCCGGCCGGCGTGCCCGCCGGCACCGTGGTGGTCAACCCGGAGCTGGAAGCCGAGGACACCCTGCTGAACTACAAGGTCGGCGCGGTGTACAAGCCGACCGAGGCGGTCAGCCTGTACGCGAACGTGGCCCGGTCGCAGCAGCCGCCGGGCGGCAACAACTTCAGCCTGAGCACCTCGGCCAGCAGCCTCGACAACCCGAACCTGGAACCGCAGGACGCGCGCACCGTGGAGGTCGGCACCAAGTGGATGCTGGCCGACAACCGGCTGTCCCTGAACCTGGCCCTGTTCCGCACCACTGTCGGCAACGAGATCACCGGCAGCGCGGCGGAAGGCTACTTCCAGGACGGCGAAAAGCAGGTCGAGGGCGTGGAGATCAGCGCGGTCGGCAACATCACCGACAACTGGAACCTGTCGCTGGGCTTCCTGCACCAGGACGCCCAGGTC
>DASRYN010000221.1:0-4468 GCA_035687185.1 Pseudoxanthomonas sp.
CGCCGCCTTGCCGCGCCCGCGGCATACTCGCCGCACCGGCCCGTCCTGGAGGATCGCCATGCTCAAGCCGACCTACCCGCTCTACGTCGCCAACGCCGCCGAAAGCCCGAACGCGGACCTGGAGGTGCTGGACAAGTACAGCGGAGAGGTCGCCACCCGGGTGGCGCTGGCCGATGCGGCCACGGTGGAGCGCGCCATCGCCGCGGCGGTGGAGGCGGCGCCAGCGATGGCCGCCCTGCCCGCCTACCGCCGCCAGGCGATCCTGGAGCACTGCGTGGCCCGCTTCCGCGAGCGCGCCGAGGAGCTGGCCCTGGCCCTGTGCATCGAGGCCGGCAAGCCCATCCGCGACGCGCGCGGCGAGGTGGCCCGGCTGGTCGACACCTTCCGCATCGCCGCCGAGGAGGCGGTGCGGATCGAGGGCCGGACGGTGGACCTGGAGATCTCCGAGCGCGGCCGCGGCTACCGCGGCCTCTGGAAGCGCGTGCCGGTCGGCCCGTGCAGCTTCATCACCCCGTTCAACTTCCCGCTCAACCTGGTGGCGCACAAGGTCGCGCCCGCCATCGCCGCCGGCTGTCCGTTCGTGCTCAAGCCGGCGGGCAAGACCCCGGTGGGCGCGCTGATCATCGCCGAGATCCTGGCCGAGACCGACCTGCCGCGGGGCGCGTTCTCGGTGTTCGCCTGCGGCAACGACGAGGCCGCGCCGCTGATCGAGGACGACCGGATCAAGTTGCTGTCCTTCACCGGCGGCCTGGTCGGCTGGGATTTCAAGGCCCGCGCCGGGCGCAAGAAGGTGACCCTGGAACTGGGCGGCAACGCCGCCTGCATCGTCGACGCCGACCAGGTGGGCAAGCTGGACCGCGTGGTCGAGCGGCTGGCCTTCGGCGCCTACTACCAGTCCGGGCAGAGCTGCATCAGCGTGCAGCGCATCCTCGTCCATGCGGACGTGTACGACGCGCTGCGCGGCAAGCTGGCGGCGAAGGTGCAGGGGTTCGTGGCCGGCGACCCGAAGGACGAGGCCACCTTCATCGGCCCGGTGATCGACGAGGACGCCGCCCGCCGGATCGAGGACTGGATCGCCCGCGCCCGCGCCGCCGGGGCGCGGCTGGTGGCCGGCGGCGAGCGCCGCGGCAACCTGCTGCCGGCCGCGCTGCTGGAGGACGTGCCGCGCGACTGCGAGCTGCAGCGGCAGGAGGCGTTCGGCCCGGTCGCGGTGCTGGAGCGCTTCGACGACTTCGAGGCCGCGCTGGCGGCGGTGAACGACTCGGATTTCGGCCTGCAGGCCGGCGTGTTCACCGACAGCCTGGCGCACGCCCTGCTGGCCTGGGACCGCCTGGAGGTCGGCGGCGTGATCGTCGGCGACGTGCCCAGCTTCAGGATGGACAACATGCCCTATGGCGGGGTGAAGGATTCCGGGCTGGGCCGCGAGGGCGTGAAGTACGCCATCGAGGACATGACCGAGATACGGCTGCTGGTGCTCAGGTCCTGAGCGCTCAGGCCACCCGCCGCGCGGCGGGATGGCCCAGCAGGTAGCCCTGCCCACAGCGGCAGCCCAGCTCCAGCAGGGTGTCGCGCTGGGTCGCCGTCTCCACGCCCTCGCCCACCGTCTCGATGCCCAGGGTGCCGGCCAGGGCCAGGATCGCGCGCACCAGCGCCAGGCTCTCCTGGCGGCCGCCCTCGGCGTCCAGCCCGGCCACGAAGCTGCGGTCGATCTTCAGCCCGGAGATCGGGAAGCGGTGCAGGTAGGACAGCGCCGAGAAGCCGGTGCCGAAGTCGTCGAGCTGCGCCAGCACGCCGCGCTCGCGCAGGGTGTTGAGGATGCGCAGCGTGCGCGGCGCGTCGTCCAGCAGCGCCACCTCGGTGATCTCCACCCGCAGGCGGCTGGGGTCGGCGTCGCAGGACTCGAGCAGGCCCAGCAGGCGGTCGGCGAAGTCGGGCGAGCGGAAGTGGCGCGGGGAGACGTTGACCGAGACGTAGCCGGCGCCGCCGCGGGCCAGCTCCTGGATCACCTGCTCGTACAGCAGCCAGTCCACCTGCTCGATCAGCCCGCTTTCCTCGCCCAGGGCGATGAACGCGGCCGGCGCCAGCAGGCCGCGGCGCTCGTGCCGCCAGCGCAGCAGCGCCTCGTGGCCGACCACCTCGCCGTCCTCCAGGCGCAGGATCGGCTGGTAGTACGGCAGGAACTCGCGGCGGTTGATCGCGCGGCGCAGGTCGGCCTCCAGGTCCAGGCTGCGCACCGCCTGCTCGCGCATAGCCGCGTCGAAGATCGCGTAGCGGTCGCGGCCCTCGTTCTTGGCGCGGTACATCGCCGCGTCGGCGTCGCGCAGCAGCTCCTCGCCGGTGCTGTAGCGCGGGTGCCACAGGGCGATGCCCATGCTCGCCGAGGGGAACAGCTCGCGCCCGGCCACCCACAGTGGCCGCCCCAGCACGCCGAGCAGGCGCTGGGCCAGGTCGCGCACGGTGTCGGCCTCCGGGCAGCCGACCAGGATGGCGAACTCGTCGCCGCCCAGGCGCGCGACGATGTCGTCCGCGCGCATGGTCGAGACGATGCGCTTGGCCACCTCCACCAGCAGCTCGTCGCCGGCGGCGTGGCCGATGCTGTCGTTCACCAGCTTGAAGCGGTCCAGGTCCAGGAACAGCACCGCGAAGGGCTGCCCGTCGCCGTGGCGGGCGCGCTCGATGGCGCCGGCCAGGCAGTCCAGCAGGTAGGCGCGGTTGGGCAGCCCGGTCAGGGCGTCGTGCAGCGCCTGGTGGGTCAGCCGCTGCTCGGCGCGGATGCGCTCGCCGATCTGCGCGATCAGCTTGTCGTTGGCCTCCTCCAGCTCGGCGGTGCGCTCGGCCACGCGCCGCTCCAGCTCGGCGTGCGCGGCCTTGAGCCGCTCCTGCGCCTTCTGCCGCGCCAGGCCGCTGCCGATGTTGTGGGCGACGAAGGCCAGCAGGCGCTGGTCGTCCACGCTGAAGCGGATCTCCGGGCTGTAGCTCTGCACCGCGATCACGCCGACCACGTCGCCGTCGCGCTGCAGCGGCACGCCCAGCCAGCTGTAGGCGCGCTTGCCGTACTCGCGGATCTCGCCGGCCGCGGCCAGGCGGTCGATGCCCTCGCGGTCCACCAGCAGCGCCTCGCGCCGGCGCAGCACGTACTCGGTCAGGCCGTTGCTCAGCTGCCGGGCCGGGCGGTGGTCGCCCATCTCGTCCACCGAATAGACAAACTCGATGGCCTGCTGAGTCTCGCTCAGCAGCGCGATGTAGAAGTTGCGCGCGTAGATCAGCTCGTCCACGGCGGCGTGGACCTTGGCGTAGTACTGCTCCAGGCTCTCCGAGCTCATCGCCATCTCGGCGATGCGGAACAGGGCGTGCTGCAGCTTCTCGGCGCGCTCGCGCTCGACCACCTCCTCCTGCAGCTCGCGGTTGGCGCGTTCCAGCTCCAGCGTGCGCTCGAGCACGCGCCGCTCCAGTTCGGCCTGCGCCAGCCGGCGGTCCAGGGTGGTGAGCACGTGCTGGGCGACGTAGCCGAGCAGCGCGCGGTCCTCGTCGCTGTAGCAGTTGGCGCGGTCGTAGCTCTGCACCACGATGGCGCCGCAGACGCGCTCGCCGCGGCGCATGGGCACGCCCAGCCAGTCCTGGCTGTCCGGCCCCTGGGCCGGGTTGTGCGGCACGTGCAGCTTGCGGCGGACCAGGTCCGACGGCCCGCGCAGGGCGCGGCCGTGCCGCAGCAGCGCGAAGGTGAGGCTGTTGGGCATCTCGTCCTCGGCCCACTCCCGCTCCGGGTCGGCGTGGTAGGCGTCGACCTGGTCGGCGAAGTACAGGAAGCGGACCGTGTTGCGCTCGTCGTCGTACTCGACGATGTAGCAGTTGGGCGCGTACATCAGCGACCCGATGATGGCGTGGAGGCGGTGCAGCATCTCCTCCATCTCGACCTCGGCGCCGGCCAGGTCGGCGATCTCGTACAGGGCCTGCTGCAGCCGGCGCGACTTCTCCAGCTTTTCCATCCGCGCCTGCAGGCGGGTGGTCTCCAGCGCCGAGCCCAGCACCGAGCGCGCGGCCGAGAGCCAGAGCTCGCGGTCGGGGCCGCACAGGGGCGCCTCGCGCGCCACCAGCGCCAGCCGCGTGCCGGCCTCGTCGCCGTTCCAGGCCAGGGCCAGGGTGCCGGGGACGGCCGGCAGGGTGCCGGCGTCGGCCAGGGCCACCGCCAGGCTGTCCACCACGCCCGCGGCGCTGGCCGGTTCCGCCAGGAAGTGGCTGCCCAGCGCCGGGTCGCGCCAGCCGGCCGCCAGCACCGCGCCGTCGGGCAGCGCGCGGTGCAGCGTGGCCATCGCACGGGCGAGCGGCGAGCCCGGCTTCGCGGGCGTGGGCAGCTGCGTCGTGCTGTCGACTGTGGTGGCTCGCGTCATGGGTCCCCGTCGGCGCCGTCCCGGCGCGGCGGGCGACGCGCCCAGCATAACGCCGCCGGCGGTTCCGTCGAGCGCGTGGC
>DASRYN010000222.1:0-6230 GCA_035687185.1 Pseudoxanthomonas sp.
GTGTTCGTCACCCACGACCAGGAGGAGGCGCTGGAGCTGGCCGACCGCGTGGCCATCCTCAACCGCGGCCGCATCGAGCAGCTGGCCACCCCGGCCGAAGCCTACGACCGCCCGGCCACGCCGTTCGTCTATTCCTTCGTCGGCGCGGTGAACCGCCTGCGCGGGCGGCGGCGCGGCGATCGCGTCGAGGTCGCCGGGCTGGCCCTGCCCGCCGGCGCCGGGGCCCCGGGCGAGAACGTGGACCTGTACGTGCGCCCCGAGGACCTGCGCGTGGGCGAAGGCGGCTGGCAGGCCACGGTGCTGGGCGGCCAGCGCAGCGGGCCGCGCGCGCGGCTGCGCGCGCGCCTGGACGGCGATGGTGGCGAGGAAGTGGAGCTGGAGCTTCCGGTGGATGCGGCGGCCGCGCACCCGCCCGGCAGCCGGGTCGGCCTGGTGCCGGTACGCTTCGGTATGTTCGCGGGAAACTGATGCCGCGGCGATGTCCTTCGGTGTCCTGCCGCGACCGCGGCAGGGACTGCGATGACCGGCACTTGACGCACGGGAATGTTGCGTCGCAGTATCGAGCGGGTTAAGTATTTGTGAAGCTGCGAGCGGGTTATCAGAAACGCTCGCGGACCCGCCACCGCAGCCCCCCACCGACAGGAGAATCCAGGATGAAGCCGTTCAAGCTCGCTGCGTCGCTCGCCGTTGCGCTGTCCGTCGTTCCGTTCGCCGCCTTCGCGCAGGACGCCGAGGAAGAGTCCTCGGCGTTCAGCTGGTCGCTTGCCGCCGTTTCCGACTACGTCTGGCGCGGCGTGTCCCAGACCGACGAAGACCCGACCGGCCAGATCGGCCTGACCTACAACTCGCCGGTGGGCCTGTATGCCGGCGCGTGGGCCTCGGGCGTGGACTTCGGCAGCGGCGGTCCGGACTTCGAGGTCGACTACTTCGTCGGCTACAACGTCGACTTCAGCGAATCGGTCAACTTCGACGTGATGCTCAACCGCTACACCTATCCGGATGCGTCGGAGCTGAACTTCAACGAGCTGATCACCAAGACCACCTTCGCCGAGACCTACAGCCTCACCGTCGCCTACAGCGACGACTTCGGCGGCACCGACGAGGATGCGTGGTACTACAACCTCGGCGGCAGCTGGGGCCTCCCGCACGACTACACCCTCAACGCGGGCGTCGGCTACAACCAGACCGAGGACGCGCTGGGCGAGAACTACGTCGACTGGAACCTGGGCGTCAGCAAGAGCTGGGGCATGGTCACCGCCTCGCTGGGCTACGTGGGCACCAACGGCAAGGGCAACGACCTGTTCGGGGACCTGGCCGACGACCGCGTGGTGCTGACCCTGACCGTCGGCAACTGACGCCGGCCCGACGGGGCAGACGAAGAAGGCGCCGCGAGGCGCCTTCTTCTTTGGTGGCCGGTTCGCGCCCGGGCCGGCTCAGGTCCAGCTCAGCACCACCTTGCCCGCCTTGCCCGCCTCCATCAGGTCGAAGCCCTCCTGGAATCCGTCCGCCGGCAGCTGGTGGGTCAGCACCTTGTGCAGCGGGAAGCCGGACAGCACCAGCTGGGTCATCTTGTACCAGGTCTCGTACATCTTGCGGCCGTAGATGCCCTGCACGGTCAGGCCCTTGAAGATGATCCGGTCCCAGTCCACGCCGGCGCCCTTGGGGAGGATGCCGAGCAGGGCGATCTTGCCGCCGTGGTACATGCAGTCGAGCATGTCGTTGAACGCGCGCGGGTTGCCGCTCATCTCCAAGCCGACGTCGAAGCCTTCCATGTGCAGGTCGGCCATCACGTCCTTGAGCGACTGGTTGGCCACGTTCACCACGCGCGTGGCGCCCATGTCCGCGGCCAGCTTGAGGCGGTAGTCGTTGACGTCGGTGACCACCACGTTGCGCGCGCCGATGTGCTTGCAGATGCCGGCGGCGATGATGCCGATGGGGCCCGCGCCGGTGATCAGCACGTCCTCGCCGACCACGTCGAACTCCAGCGCGCAGTGCGCGGCGTTGCCGTAGGGGTCGAAGAACGCGGCCAGCTCGCTGGGGATCGGATCGGGAATCGGCCACAGGTTGCTGGCCGGCATGACGACGTACTCGGCGAAGGCGCCGTCGCGGTTCACGCCGATGCCCACCGTGTGCGGGCACAGGTGCGGGCGGCCGCCGCGGCAGTTGCGGCAGTGGCCGCAGACGATGTGGCCCTCGGCCGAGACGCGCTGGCCGACCTTGTAGCCGGACACGCCCGGCCCCAGCTCGGCCACGCGCCCGACGAACTCGTGCCCGATCACCAGCCCGGGCCGGATGGTGCGCTGGCTCCACTCGTCCCAGAGGTAGATGTGCAGGTCGGTGCCGCAGATGGCCGCCTTCTCGACCTTGATCAGCACCTCGTTCGGGCCGGGCTCGGGCACCGGCACCTGCTCCATCCAGATGCCCTTGGCGGCTGCGCGCTTGACCAGCGCCTTCATGGTTCGGGCCATCGCGGCGACCTCGTGGGGAAAGGGCCATTATAAGGTTGCGACGGAAACCAACGCGTGGGCGGCCCCTGCCGAAGGTCATGGGCCGCCGGGGCGGGGGCGGCCGCTAGAATCGGGAATCCTTTCAACTGGAACCGTCGCCATGCGCCTCCGCCTGCTTTCCGCCTCCGTCCTGGCCGCCCTGGCCCTGGCCCCCGCCGCCATGGCCGGCGAGGGCATGTGGGTGCCGCAGCAGCTGCCGGAGATCGCCGGCCCGCTGAAGAAGGCCGGGCTGAAGCTGGCGCCCGAGCAGCTCGCGGACCTGACCGGCGACCCGATGGGCGCGGTCGTCGCCCTCGGCGGCTGCACCGCGAGCTTCGTCTCCCCCAACGGCCTGGTGGTCACCAACCACCACTGCGCGTACGGCGCGATCCAGCTCAACTCCACGCCGGAAAAGAACCTGATCAAGCAGGGCTTCAACGCCCCGACCCCGGCCGACGAGGTCAGCGCCGGCCCCAACGCGCGCGTGTACGTGCTCGACGAGATCACCGACGTGACCGCGCAGGCGCAGGCGGCCATCGCCTCGGCCGGCGACGACGCGCTCGGCCGCACCCGCGCGCTGGAAGCGTTCGAGAAGAAGCTGATCGCCGAATGCGAGGCCGACCCGGGTTACCGCTGCCGCCTGTACAGCTTCTCCGGCGGCAATGCCTACCGGCTGTTCAAGAACCTGGAGATCCGCGACGTGCGCCTGGCGTACGCGCCGCCGGGCAGCGTGGGCAAGTACGGCGGCGACATCGACAACTGGATGTGGCCGCGCCACACCGGCGACTTCGCCTTCTACCGCGCCTACGTCGGCAAGGACGGCAAGCCGGCCCCGTTCTCGCCCGACAACGTGCCGTACAAGCCGAAGCACTGGCTGAAGATCGCCGACAGGCCGCTGGGCGAGGGCGACTTCGTCATGGTCGCCGGCTACCCGGGCTCGACCAACCGCTACGCGCTGGCGGCCGAGTTCGACAACACCGCGCAGTGGACGTACCCGACCGTGGCGCGCCACTACAAGAACCTGATCGCCATGGTCGAGGCCGCCGGCCGCAAGGACCCGGACATCCAGGTCAAATACGCCAGCACCATGGCCAGCTGGAACAACACCAGCAAGAACTACGACGGCCAGCTGGAGGGCTTCCGCCGCATCGACGCGGCCGGCCAGAAGCACCGCGAGGAAGCGGCCGTGCTTGCCTGGCTGAAGGGGCAGGGCGCCGCGGGCACCCGCGCGCTGGAGGCGCACGCGCGCCTGGTCGACCTGTTGCAGCAGGCCCAGGCCACGCGCGAGCGCGACCTGGCGCTGGGCATGTTCCACAACACCGCGGTGGTCGGTTCGGCGGTGCAGCTCTACCGCCTGGCGATCGAGCGCGCCAAGCCCGACGCCGAGCGCGAGCCCGGCTACCAGGAGCGCGACCTGCCGACCATCGAGGGCGCGATGAGGCAGCTGGAGCGCCGCTACGTGCCGGCCATGGACCGGCAGCTGCAGGCCTACTGGCTCGGCGAGTACCTCAAGCTGCCGGCCGCCCAGCGCGTGGACGCGCTGGACCGCTGGCTGGGCGGCGGCGACGCGGCCGCGGTGGATCGCGCCCTGGACCGCCTGGCGGGCACCAGGCTCGGCAGCACCGAGGAGCGCCTGAAATGGCTCCGTGCCGACCGTGCCGCGTTCGAGGCCAGCGACGACCCGGCCATCCGCTATGCCGTGGCGGTGATGCCCACGCTGCTGGAGCTGGAGCGCGAGCGCAAGGTGCGCGCCGGCGAGAACCTGGCCGCGCGGCCGGTCTACCTGAAGGCGCTGGCCGACCACAAGAAGAGCCAGGGCCGCTTCGTCTACCCCGATGCCAACCTCTCCCTGCGCATCACCTTCGGCAACGTGACCGGCTACGAGCCGCGCGACGGCGTGGCCTACACCCCGTTCACCACGCTGGAAGGCGTGGTCGCCAAGGAGACCGGCGAGGACCCGTTCGACTCGCCCAAGGCGCTGCTCGAGGCCGTGGCGGCCAAGCGCTACGGCGGGCTGGAGGACGCGCGCCTGGGCTCGGTGCCGGTGAACTTCCTCTCCGACCTGGACATCACCGGCGGCAATTCCGGCTCGCCGGTGCTGGACGCGCACGGCCGGCTGGTGGGCCTGGCCTTCGACGGCAACTGGGAGTCGGTCAGTTCCAACTGGGTGTTCGACCCGAAGATGACCCGCATGATCGCGGTGGACCAGCGCTACATGCGCTGGATCATGCAGGAGGTCTACCCGGCCCCGCAGCTGCTGCGCGAGATGGGCGTCGCCCGCTGAGGCGCGAGCGGCCGGCACCCGCCGGCCGCGAGCGGGTATGATGCGCACCCCCGCCGCGCCGCCCGGCGCGGCGGACCGCCGATACGGGGACCCCATGCGCATCCTGCTTGCACGCCACGGCGAGACGCCGTGGAACGCCGAAGGCCGTTACCAGGGCCAGATCGACATTCCGCTTTCCCCGGTGGGCGAGGCCCAGGCCCGCGCGCTCGGCGAGCGCCTGCGCGAGGTGGCCATCACCCGCGCCGTCGCCTCCCCGCTGTCGCGCGCGCGCCGCACCGCGGAACTGGCGCTGGGCGAGGCCCGCGCCGGCCTGCTGACGCTGGACCCGGACATACAGGAGATCGCCCACGGCGAGTGGGAAGGCCTGCTGGCCAGCGAGATCGGCGAGAAGGACCCGGCACGCCTGCGCGCCTGGCGCGAGGAGCCCGACACGGTGCTGATGCCGGGTGGCGAGTCGCTGCGCCAGGTGCTGGACCGGTCCTGGCGAGGGCTGGTGCGCGCCACCGAGGGCCTGGGCGACGACGACACCCTGCTGCTGGTCGCGCACGACGCGGTGAACCGCGTGCTGCTGTGCCGGATCCTCGGCCTGCCCATCGCCAAGCTGTGGAGCTTCCGCCAGGCGCCGACCACGCTGAACCTGCTGGAAGGCCCCGACGTGGAGCGGCTGGAAGTGGTACGCCTGAACGACTGCGCCCACCACACGCCGTTCTTCGGCGAGGCCAAGCACCGGGCGCTGTGAGCTGACCCGCCCGCGCGCGGTGCCTGCGGGCCGCACTGCGGCCCGGTCCCGGAGTTGATCGAGTCGAGCGGCATGGACCTGCAGCAGTGGCTGGCGCACATCGAGCGTCAGCATCCCAAGGCCATCGAGATGGGGCTGGAGCGCGTGCGCGAGGTCGCCGCGCGCCTGGGCCTGGCGCGCCCGGCCGCGCAGGTGGTGACCGTCGGCGGCACCAACGGCAAGGGCTCGACCGTGGCCTTCGTCGAGGCCATCGCCCGCGCAGGCGGCTGGAAGGTGGGCGCCTACACCTCGCCGCACCTGCTGCGCTACAACGAGCGCGTGCGCATCGACGGCGCCGACGCCGGCGATGCCGCGCTGGCCGCGGCGTTCGCCGCGGTCGAGGCGGCGCGCGGCGATACGCCGCTGACCTATTTCGAATACGGCACGCTGGCCGCGCTGTGGCTGTTCCAGCGCGCCGGGCTGGACCTGGCGGTGCTGGAAGTCGGCCTGGGCGGGCGGCTGGACGCGGTGAACCTGGTCGACGCCGACGTGGCGGTGATCACCACCGTGGACATCGACCACACCGAATGGCTCGGCGCCGACCGCGAATCCATCGGCCGGGAGAAGGCCGGCATCGCCCGCCCGTGGAAGCCGCTGGTGCTGGGGGAGGTCGACTCGCCCTCCAGCGTCCTGCGCCATGCCTACGCCATCGGCGCCAACGCCATCCGCCTGGGCAGCGACT
>DASRYN010000223.1:0-6159 GCA_035687185.1 Pseudoxanthomonas sp.
CACGCCGACGATGGCCGCGCTGGCGGCCAGGACGCCGGGCACGATCTCGTACAGCGCGCTGCCGGTGTGCTTCCACAGGATCACGGTCAACGCGCCGGCGACCACGCCGGCCAGCGCGCCGTCGCGGGTCATGCGGCCCCAGAACAGCGAGAACAGCACCACCGGCCCGAACGCGGCGCCGAAGCCGGCCCAGGCGTAGCTGACCAGGCCGAGCACGCGGCTGTCCGGGTCGCGCGCGATCCAGATCGCCAGCAGCGCCACCGCCAGCACCATGGCGCGGCCGAACCACACCAGCTCGCGCTGGCCGGCCTGCGGCCGCAGCAGGCCGCGGTAGAAGTCCTCGGTGAGCGCGCTGGAACACACCAGCAGCTGGCACGAGAGCGTGCTCATGATCGCCGCCAGGATGGCCGACAGCAGCACCCCGGCCACCCACGGGTTGAACAGCACGCCGGCCAGGGCCACGAACACCCGCTCCGGGTTCTGCTGCACGGCGCCGGCCTGCGCCGGGACCTGGGCGAAGTAGCCGATGCCGGTCAGGCCCACCGCGATCGCGCCGCCCAGGCACAGCACCATCCAGGCCATGCCGATGCGCCGCGCGCGCGGGATCGTAGCCAGGCTCTCGGCCGCCATGAAGCGCGCCAGGATGTGCGGCTGGCCGAAGTATCCCAGGCCCCAGGCCGCGGCCGACACCACCGCGACCAGGCCGCCCGCGCCGATCCACTGCAGCCGCGCCGGGTCCACCTGCTCCACCAGCGCCACTGCCTGCGACGGGCCGCCCAGGTGCATGACCGCCACCACCGGCGTGAGCAGCAGGGCGAAGATCATCAGCGTGGCCTGCACCGTGTCGGTCCAGCTCACCGCCAGGAAGCCGCCCAGGAAGGTGTAGAGGATGGTGGCCGCCGCGCCCCACCACAGCGCCTGCGCGTAGGGCAGCCCGAACACGCTCTCGAACAGCCGCGCGCCGGCCACGATGCCCGAGGCGCAGTACACCGCGAAGAACACCAGGATCACCAGCGCCGAGAGGATGCGCAGCACGCGGCTGCGGTCGGCGAAGCGGTGGGTGAAGTAGTCCGGCAGGGTCAGCGCGTTGCGGGTGCGCTCGGTGTACACGCGCAGCGGGCCGGCGACGTAGCGCCAGTTGAGCCACGCGCCGGCGACCAGGCCGATGGCGATCCAGGCCTCGGACAGGCCGGTCAGGTACAGCGCGCCGGGCAGGCCCATCAGCAGCCAGCCGCTCATGTCCGAGGCGCCGGCCGACAGCGCGGTGACCAGGCTGCCGAGCGAGCGGCCGCCGAGGATGTAGTCGTCGAAGCTCCGGGTGCGGAACCAGGCCCACAGGCCGATGCCGACCATCAGCAGCAGGTAGGCGAGGAAGGTGGCGAGCAGCGGGGTGCTGGCGGTCATGCGGTTTCCGGTAACGGCGCGAATCGCGCAGCTTACCGCCTGGCCCCCGGGGAGGCAGCCGGGCGGCCCGGCTCAGTCCTCCGGCCAGCGGACCGCCGGCGCGGCGTCGCGGCGCGGGGCGGGCACGGCGGCCACGGCCTCCCACACCCGCAGCGCGTCCACGGTGGCGGCCACGTCGTGCACGCGCACGATGCGCGCGCCGCGCTGCGCGGCCACCAGGTGCGCGGCCACCGAGCCCGCGGCGCGGGCGGACGGGTCCTGCCGCCCGGTCAGCTCGCCGATGCTGCGCTTGCGCGACAGCCCGGCCAGCACCGGCACGCCCAGCTCCGTGAACCGTTCAAGCTGCGCCAGCAGCGCCAGGTTGTGCGCGGTGGTCTTGCCGAAGCCGAAGCCGGGGTCGACCAGCAGCCGCTTCTTCGGGATGCCGGCCAGCTCGGCGGCGAAGACGCGCTCGGCCAGGAAGCGGTGCACCTCGCCGACCACGTCGTCGTAGCGCGGGGCGTCCTGCATCGTGCGCGGCTCGCCCAGCATGTGCATCAGCACCACCGGAACGCCCAGGGCCGCGGCCGCCTCCAGCGCGCCCTCGCGGCGCAGCGCGCAGACGTCGTTGATCATGCCGGCGCCCACCTCCACCGCCGCGCGCATCACCCCGGGCTTGCAGGTGTCCACGCTCACCGGCAGCGAGGTCTCGCGCACCAGGCGCTCCACCACCGGCACCACGCGGCGCAGCTCTTCCTCCAGCGGCACCTCGTCCGCGCCCGGGCGGGTGGACTCGCCGCCCACGTCGAGGATGTCGGCGCCCTCCTCGGCCAGTTTCAGCCCGTGCGCCACCGCCGCGTCGGTGGTGGCGTGGCGGCCGCCGTCGGAGAACGAGTCCGGGGTGACGTTGACGATGCCCATGACGCGGGTGCGGTCCAGCACCAGCGCGCGCCCGGCGCAATCCAGCTGCGGCGAAAGGTCGAACACGGCCACTCTCCCCTCGGCGGCCGCTCAGCGGCCCAGGTGCTCGGCGTCGAAGCGCGCGGCGCGGCGCCGGGCGTAGAAGCCGAAACCCAGCACCGCCGCCGCCAGCGCCACGCTCACGGCCACCAGCGCCAGCGGCAGCCGCCCCAGCGCGTAGAACAGCGTGGTGACGGTCAACATGCTCGACGCGCCGGCGAAGGCGCCCGAGATCCATGGGCGCCACGGGTTGCGGACGTAGTAGCTCGGGCGCTGCGGCCCGCCGTCGGGCGCGGTCATCGGCGCCGGGTCAGGTCTGCGTGGCCGGGCCGCCCACCGGCGGCAGCGGACGCGCGTCGCCGCCCTTGTCGCCGCCGCCGTCGCGGCCCGAGCGGCCCCAGCCCTGTGGCGGCGGCGGCTCGCGGCCTTCCATGATCGCGTCGATCTGCGGCGCGTCGATGGTCTCGTACTGCAGCAGCGCCTGCGACATGGCGTGCAGCTTGTCGATGTTCTCGCTGAGCAGCTGCCGGGTGCGGGCGTAGGCCTTGTCCAGGATCGAGCGGACGACCTCGTCGATCCTGCGCGCGGTCTCGTCCGAGACGTTCTTGTGCTGCGTGACCGAGCGGCCGAGGAACACCTCGTCCTCCTGCTCGCCGTAGGCGATCGGCCCCATCTCGTCCGACAGGCCCCACTTGGTGACCATGTTGCGCGCCATCTTGGTCGCGCGCTCGATGTCGTTGGAGGCGCCGGTGGTGACCTTGTCCTCGCCGAAGATCAGCTCCTCGGCCACCCGGCCGCCGTACAGCGAGCACAGCTGCGACTCGATGGCCACGCGATTCATCGAGTAGCGGTCGCCCTCGGGCAGGTACATGGTCACGCCCAGGGCCCGGCCGCGCGGGATGATGGTGACCTTGTAGACCGGGTCGTGCTCGGGCACCAGGCGGCCGACGATGGCGTGGCCGGCCTCGTGGTAGGCGGTGAGGGTCTTCTCCTCCTCGCTCATGGCCATCGAGCGGCGCTCGGCGCCCATCAGGATCTTGTCGCGGGCGCGGTCGAAGTGCTCCATGCGCACTTCCTTCTCGTTGCCGCGCGCGGCGAACAGCGCCGCCTCGTTGCACAGGTTGGCCAGGTCGGCGCCGGAGAAGCCGGGGGTGCCGCGCGCGATCACCAGCGGCTCGACGTCGTCGGCCAGCGGCAGCTTGCGCATGTGCACCTTCAGGATCTGCTCGCGGCCCTTCACGTCGGGCAGGCCCACCACGACCTGGCGGTCGAAGCGCCCCGGGCGCAGCAGCGCCGGGTCGAGCACGTCGGGTCGGTTGGTCGCGGCGATCACGATCACGCCTTCGCCGCCCTCGAAGCCGTCCATCTCCACCAGCAGCTGGTTGAGGGTCTGCTCGCGCTCGTCGTGGCCGCCGCCCAGGCCGGCGCCACGGTGGCGGCCGACCGCGTCGATCTCGTCGATGAAGATGATGCAGGGCGCGTGCTTCTTGGCCTGCTCGAACATGTCGCGCACGCGGCTGGCGCCGACGCCGACGAACATCTCGACGAAGTCCGAGCCGGAGATGGAGAAGAACGGCACCTTGGCCTCGCCGGCGATGGCCTTGGCCAGTAGCGTCTTGCCGGTGCCCGGCGGGCCGACCATCAGCACGCCGCGCGGGATCTTGCCGCCCAGCCGCTGGAACTTGGAGGGGTCGCGCAGGAACTCGACCAGCTCGCCGACCTCCTCCTTGGCCTCGTCGCAGCCGGCCACGTCGGCGAAGGTGACCTTCACCTGGTCCTCGCCCTGCAGCTTGGCGCGCGACTTGCCGAAGGACATGGCGCCCTTGGCGCCGCCGCCACCGCCCTGCATCTGCCGCATCATGAAGATCCAGAAGCCGATCAGCAGCAGCACCGGCAGGAACTGCAGCACGATGGCCCAGAAGCTGGGGCCGGTCTGGGGCTTCTCGCGGACCACGTCCACGTTCTTGCTGACCAACTGGTCGATCAGCTTGCCGTCCATCGGGCCGATCACCTGGCCTTCGGTGCCGTCGGCGCGGCGGTAGCGGATGGCGTTGGCGGTGAAGGTGCTCTCGTCGGTGAACACCACCGAGCGGATGCGGCCGGCGTCCACCTCCTGGAGGAAGCGGGTGTAGCTGGCCGACTCGGGCGCGGCCGCGGTGCCGGCCCCGCGCGGGGAGAAGCTCTGGAACACCACCATCAGCACGACGGCCACGACCACCCAGAGCAGCAGATTCTTGGTCAAGTCGTTCATCCTCATCGGCTCCGGTGTAACCCTTGGTGTCGCGTGTGTGTGGTGGGGGCGGCCTGCGGCGAGCTTACTTCATCCGCGCCAGCTTGCCCTGGCCGAGGGCATAGACTTCCGGCGAACGCTTGCGCGAGGCCGCCGGCTTGCGGATGGCCACCCGCTGGTAGCGCCGGCGCAGCCCGCGCACGTAGTCGTCGAAACCCACCCCCTGGAACAGCTTGATCAGGAACGCGCCGCCGGGGCGCAGGTGGGTGTCGGCGAACTCCATCGCCAGCTCCGCCAGGTGCATGGCCCGCGGCTGGTCCACCGCGTCCACGCCACTCATATTGGGGGCCATGTCCGAGAGCACAAGGTCCACGGGCTGGCCGTCCAGGCGCGCTTCCAGTTCGGATAAGACGGCATCCTCCCTGAAATCCCCATGAAGGAACTCGACCCCCGCCAGCGGCGGCATTTCCAGGATGTCCAGCGCCAGCACCCGGCCGCCGTCGCCCAGCGCCTGGCGCACGTACTGCGACCAGCCGCCCGGGGCCGCGCCCAGGTCGACCACCACCATGCCCGGCTTCAGCAGCCGGTCGCGCTCGAGCAGCTCCTCCAGCTTGTAGGCCGCGCGCGAGCGCAGGCCCTCGGCCTGGGCCTTCTTCACGTAGGGATCGGCGAAGTGCTCGCGGAGCCAGCGGTGGCTGCTCTTGCTGCGGGAGCTGCGGGGGGGCATGCGGAAACGGGGCCAAGCCCGCGGCGGTATGGAACGCCATGATACCCTGATCCACCCCCTGCGCCCGCCCGGACTCTCCCATGCCCGTCGTCCTCACCGCCGCCCAGAACCGCTTCCTCCGCGGGCAGGCGCACGGCCTGAAGGCCCTGCTCCAGGTGGGCGGCAAGGGCGTGACGCCGGCGCTGCTGGCCGAGCTGGACGCGGTGCTGGAGCGGCACGAGCTGGTCAAGGTGAAGGTGGCGGCCGAGGACCGCGAGGCGCGCGACGCGATGATCGCCGAGCTGGCCGACCGGACCGGCGCGGCCCTGGTCCAGCGCGTGGGCCACACCGCCACCCTCTACCGCCCCGCGCGGGAGAAGCCGGGCATCGTCCTGCCCCGCAGCTGAGCCCCATGCAGCTGAGCCACGAACGCCCCGACTACGCCTACGTGCTGCGCGGCGCGGACGGGCGCAGCGCGCGGGTGAACGAGCGCGTGCTGGAGCGCAGCTTCGCCCTGTCCCCGGACCGCCTGCTCGAGGACTGGGACGCCCCGGCCACGGCCGGCGAGCTGGCCGCGGCGCACCTGCAGCCGCTGCTGGCGCTGGAGCCGGAGCTGGTGGTGCTGGGCACCGGCGGGCGCCAGGCCTTTCCCCCGGCGGCCGCGCTGGCCGCCTGCCTGACCCGCGGCGTGGGCATCGAGGTGATGGACAACGCCGCCGCCGCGCGCACCTACAACGTGCTCGCCGGCGAGGGCCGCAGGGTCGTGGTCGCCCTGCTGCTGGGGCCCGGCGCCGGATAGCCGGCCGGGCCGGCCGCGCCTACCGCTTCGGCAGGTACAGCAGCGGGTCCACCGGCTTGCCGTTGTAGCGGATCTCGAAGT